>NZ_JBEHFT010000008.1:0-81047 GCF_040225455.1 Corynebacterium sp. KPL2838
GAGGTACGGCGTGCAGCGCACGGGGGAGTGGGGCTTTCCTGCTACTGAGAATCGAAGTCCTAAGCGATGAGGCTTGCCGCATGCTCACGGAGGCAATCGCGCTTGTATGGCAAAGCGAAGTCGACTTCGCCGTGGCCGGTAGTGGTGATCATTTCGGCGTCGAGAAGTCGTCGGCGATAGTTGCCCTCGTATGAGTCAGTCTGATTGAAACGGGTTTTATATCCGACATTTTGGTGGGGCCATCATTGTGGGCCATGTACACCAAGAAGCTTCGGTCGACGGTTGAGAGGTGCGACAGCGCCGGTCCGTGAACAAGCTGGCCGAGCTTGCGCTGCGCGTTTGCGACTCTTCGCCGCGCAGCGTCGACCGAGATTTCGGCGCCTGCATCCGGAGCGCGCTCCTTTTCCCTGAACGAGAATTGGCCAACGAGTCGTGGGGTTGCCCGCAATTCGTGGACACGTAGCGGAGCTGCCTAGTGGTGAGGCAGCTAGTTCTTTTCTGCTGGTGGTTGAACCGGTGTGGTTTTCAAAGTCGACGGGACTTGCCATACCGAGTGGGGAGGGACCTGAATCGGCCTTGGTTTGTGGAGGGTGGTGTTTAAGCCGCTTGGGCTTCGGTCGTATCCGTTTCCGGATGATTGTGATAGTAGCAGGCCTCGTATTCGATCGGCGGGACGTAGTCGATGGAGCCGTAAAGGCGTTTGGTGTTGTACCAGTTGACCCACTTATCGGTGGCCCGTTCAACCTCTTTCCAGGTGGCGAATGTTCGCATCCTGGGATGGTGGTCGATCTCCTCGCTGTTAAACAGCCCGATAATGGACTCCATGAGCCCGTTATCCCAGGCATCACCGACGGTGCCGATAGAGACCCGGTAATGCCTTCGCGCTCAATCAATTTACGCAGTTGAGAGCTGGTGTACTGAAAGCCGGCATCCGAGTGGTGGATGATGCTCACAGCGCTAAACTTCGCGTCGTAGCGGTTTTGAACGCTCAAGGCCTGCCGCAGCGCATCCAGGACGAAATCAGACTGTTTGGTCCGTGACACCGTGTATCCAAGGAACCTCCCGGAGTAGACGTCGGTGATGAATGTAACGTGGCAAAAGCCCTGGTGAGTATATATGTAGGTAAAATTCCCCCTACTACTGATTCGGGTGAGTAACGCCATCCCAAGCGCGTGTGCAGTGGTCATCACAGCGCGGGTCGCCGGGATGGGACGGCGTCGTTCGGATCGCCGTGCGCCGCAGTACTTTCTGGATGCCAAGAATTTTAATCAATCTTTCTACCTGGTCGCGGCCTATGGCCCAGCCTTCCACAGCTTCCTGCGCCTGTAGACGCCCCTATGGCGAGCCCAGATATCATAAGAGCCTATGTGCTGCATGTGCGTCTTCTCATTCGGGGTCAGTCGGACCACAAGCCCGGCTGCGATAGCGGCGATACGTCGACTCCGAAATGTCATAGTGGCGGTGCGCAAGATCCGGCACATCCGCGCGATGGAGTAGTGGTGCCGGTACCTCTCGATAAATGCGACGACTATTTTAGTTTGCGGTCAAACTCCGCCTGGGCTAAAAAGCTGAGGCCAACTTGAAGGTTCTCGTTTGCTTCTTTGCGCTGGCGATTGTCCTTGCGCAGTTGAGCAAGCTCCGCGTCTTTTTCCTGCTCGGATTCCGCCATTGCCTGCGCATTGGTGGCCTCAGCTTTGCGGATCTAATTGTGCAGTGTGGCTGGGGTGATATCCAGCATCCCGCCGATCTTTCGGCGTGCACCGGGCTTCGTGGCACCCATCTTCAGCCACAGCCTCGTAGTACAAGCGCAGCGCGCGCTCACGGGTCCCCTGATCGTACTTCGCAACAGTCATGGGGCCAAGTATCTCTTATGTAAGTCCATGCCCGTCACAAACCCAGTACCCCTCAGGGGGACAGCCAAGAGATTGGGTATTGCCCTTCTTGTGGTTCGTGGGTGAGGGCATTGACTGAAGCTCAATTGCTCTGATGTCGACAGCTAGGGCCCTACCTAGAAGCCGGTTGCATACGGCTCAGGTTTGGCACTACTAATGGCCAATTGGGGTAGCGACTTGCTCAAACTCTATGGCGTGGTTTGAAAGGAAACTCTCCAAGCTTTCTTTCAATCTGTGGTCGACAGCAAGGACTAGTTCGTTGCGCGCACGAGACACAGCGACGTAGAACAGGCGTTGGGCCGTGGCATGATCTTTCGTTTCCACTGATGGGGTGAGCAAGTTTTCTGCAAAGGTCGGACGCTTTTGGTTTACTCCCTTTGTGTCTAGGACCAAAATTACGCGATTGTATTGCATGCCCTTAGATCCGTGGATAGTCTCTGTATTTGTTTTAGGGGAACTGCGCGTTTGAGAGAATGACCTTTCCCAATCATTCGATTTCGAGACGATTTGGACCCGCTTCTTTAGGGATATTCCCCATTTTCCCAGCTTCTTTGTGATCTGATCTTTTACTGTGGCTCGGGGAGCTTCAGCTTTCAAAAGAGGTTTTACTGCAAAAGCGATATCCAGTGCGACCAGGTTTAGCGAGCCGCCCTTAGACTCCAGATAGTCCTCGAGCATCTGACGATCCTGAATCTCGTCTCCATTTTCAAATTTGCAGTTTTCTACGATCCCCCTTTCAATAAGATTGATAGCCTTCTTTTTCTGGCTTGGTGCACTGTAGGAGTCAAGCAGCAGGGTGATCCCGGTAATCATTCGTTTTGATTTTGTGATCGTCTTTGTCGATTTCCTATTCTCCCCTTGGCTCGCTTCAGCAAGTACAGCATGGGTCGAGGCGAGAATAGTTGACTGCTCGCCGGTGTTTGAAGATGAATCAAGAAAGTCACGTAAATCTGAAACGTTGTCCAATTTCGAGTAGTAAAAAATCTTCAATGGCACCCCTGAAGATTCTCGCGCCGGATCATCTTTGATTTCCTTATCCCGCCGTAAAGCGGACACAAATTTACAAATTTCGGGAGTACTACGAAAATTGCGTGTGATGGCAATCGGCTCAAAAGCTCGCTCGTTGCAAAAGTTTCGGACGTTCTCTGCATTCGAACCCCTGAAGCCATAGATGTCCTGATCGAGGTCACCGATTAATGTCAATCCCACCCCTCTTCTATACAGGCCATCGAGTAAAAGCAAGTCTGTTTGATTACAATCTTGTACTTCGTCCAGGATTACCTCACGGAAGCGAGACGCGAGGATATCAATAAGAGGGGAGTCATTACTTAGTAGTTGCGAAGCCACTTCACGGGCTGAATCTGCATCGAAGTATCCCAATCGATTTAGTGCTTTGATTTTCTCTTTGACTGACTCTGTGAATAGTTTTTCACCATTAGGCGATAGGTAGCCACCACATTTCTGTACTAGGTCAAAACTTGGTTTATAGGTGGTGCGTTTAATTTCTGCGAGCGAAGCATCTTTGATGCTGTTTCGAAAAACGCCGTTTGGGATCCGAAACTTTGCTAGGTCCCCGAAATCGCCCCACTCATCGCGAATGTCTGGAACTGCGTCCAACCGCGATTTGATATACGGAACTACGAGAAATCGGCGCAAAAAACTATCGATAGTTCCGATAAAGTTTGGAGGTGTCAGGTCCCCTCCGACGTCTCGGGCTTTTTCTTCTATCTCCGTCGCGGCAGTATTTGTGAATGAAAGGACAGCTACTCCGCGTCGATCGTCACAGAACATCTTGCGCGTTAGCCGAGCAAATCGCTGAGCCATCGTCCTGGTTTTCCCAGCTCCAGGAACTGCAGTTACGAAAAGATTGCTTCCGGAGTGCTCAATCAAGTCTTGCTGTTCAGGCGTAGGTTTGAATGTATTCACGATCAATCACACGTAATAAAATTGATTAGCTGAGCTAGCTGTTCTGGGCACTCGAATTCATTCTTGAATGAGCCATCGGGTTTCCACTCACGTAAAAGAATCGCTAAATCATGCGCGAACTGTCCTTTTTGAATATTCAGAAATTCATCAGCACTCTGGTTCTGCCCCATCATCCTGTACATCGTCCGCTGAGGGTTCTCACTGTCATTAATCTTGTCCCACTTATCCCCGGACCGTGAGTGTTGTTGCAGGTAAGCCTCTTTCAAGAGATCAATATTCTCATTTTCATCTCCTAGTAGAGACACTTCGAGAGTGTAGGGGGACACTACTCGACAGAAACGATCGTTGTCTTCAAATGCTGGACCACGGGCTGTACTGTTAGCTGCTCCGCACATGTTGGGGTCCTGATCAGTGAGAAGGACGAGTTTTTCAACAATGCTTTGTTGGTTCGGAGAAGAGTGGGTTAGCAACTTTATGTAAGGCTCAAAGTCAACTGAGCCCACGATGATGGTGGTACAAGCTTTGAATTTGCGGAGTCGTTCTGACTCGTTGTCAAGAAAGCGTTCAGCGATCGCGGGTAGTAAAACTGCTTCTGAAATACCCTCCACAAGGATTACCCTTCGTGCAAACAGCAGTTCAGATCTCGTCGCATCTAGATATTGATTAATTTTTCTAATGCTATGATCTCGCTTTTTCCCATTCCCGAAGTCTACGGATTGAAGATCAAGGGCGTGGGTACCCGACTCATTGTCGGACTTAATGATCACAATGTCGTTCACTCCCACTGCACTGGCGATCGATGGAGAGTGCGTAGTGGCGATAACCTGTAGGCGGCCTCTAATACTCACACCAGTGGTGACATCGAATTCTCCTTTTGCAGCGCTTTGTAAGAAGTCCAAAAGGACGCCTTGTAGTTGCGGGTGTAAGTGAGCTTCGGGCTCTTCTATGAGAAGAATGGTCAGCTCTGATTCTCGTACTACCGATAGCTCAAGTAACACTGTTGAGAGGAAGAGCAAGTTTGCGTAGCCGAGACCAGAAGAATCTAAGTCACGGGGATCGATACCTTTTTCGGCCATCTTCATCCGGAGGGCGCGAGCTAGTTTTTCGAGTTTTGGGGTCTCAAAATCTACTTCGACCGTCTGGCTTCGAATAGGGTCTGTGAGGGCAGCCAGATGCGACTGGATTGTGCCACTGACCGTAGAGATAGGGCCTTCGGAGGACAGTTTGTCGAACGCGTCTTTCGCGTTCTGCTCAAAATCACGCTTTTCTTCTTCGCTTAGCAGTGCGTTAAGGATTGTTCCTAGTCTCCTACCGTTCCCGGACGCAAGTTGGTATTTGGCATCGCGAAGGGGCTCCACGTATACACAGTTGATCTTTGCACGTGCTTCGAAATCGGAGTCCGCACCACGAGGTTCTCCTGCGGTGCGAACCCGCTTACCCCGTGGTATCTGTTGCGTAGGTGGCAAATACGACGTCTGGTATTGAATAGTCTCGGTCTTTAGATCCAAACCGTTGATGAATAATGCCTTCTGGAAATCTGTTGGATCCTTGAACTCTAGAGCTATGTCGATGGGGCCAGCAGCATCCTCGGTTAAATCGTCGGCTTCAAAATAGCGGGTTGCTCGACCACTGAGGGGATCGAGTCCCAGTCGGATTGCATCAACAATGTTGGATTTTCCTGCATTGTTTTCACCTGCAAGTAGAGTGACTCCCGGTTGAAACTTCACTTCAGTTTTCTTGCAGGACCTGAAATTACGAATTGTCAGGTGAGACAACCAGAGGGATTTAGGGGTTGCTTCTGCCATGTCAGCGCTCATCACATCACCTTGCGTTATTTGAGTTGTATCTTTACAGGTTGCACTTACCAATAATCATCGAGCTTTCATCATCCTAAATATTCCAATTCCCCGGGACCGCCTTCGCGTAGTCAATCCCAATCGTTTTGAAGTGCTCGTGGGCGGCATCGATCTTGGCCTGCTCGGTTGTGCGCAGGAGATGCTCGACCATCGTGCTCTTTGTTTCGCGGATCATGTACAACCTGTCTTCTCCGTCTACCTGTTTCACGATTGCCCAGTCGGGGTTGTATGGTCCGACCGGGGTATCAATCTTGAACTTCGGCGGTAGCTTCAGGAACAGTTTGATGTCCTCGCGGTCGTCGAGGAGTTCGGCGAATCGGCGCTCGGCTTCGGAGTCGTAGACAACGAAGTCATAGTCGGTTTTCTTTCGGTTCTTGACTTTGTAGAGGTTATCCAGGAAGTATTGCTTTTCTTCGATGCCGTCTTGCTGTAGTTCGGTGAGCGAGTACACGCTGCCGCCGATCTTTTCGTATTGGACGCCTTCGGTGACGATTGCGGCGAGTTCGGCTTCGATGATGCCTTTGACCATCTTGATGTAGTCGTTCGGGTTGGAGATGTATTCGTCGAGGCGGTCACTCTGGATGAGGATGTCGATGATCGTCCTGCGGGTGAGTGACGTTGCTTCTTGGAGTTCAGAGACGATATCCGGCAGCTTGTACCCGCCTCGCAGTTCGGCTGTACGGCTGCTTGTTTCTGAGCCTTTGGTGCCGCCGCGAGCAACAGTCAACCGGGCTTTCTTCACTTCGATTCGAAGGGGCGCAATCTCTTCGACCTTCTTGATCTTCTGTACGGCGTTCTTGATCAGTACATCGCGATCAACTGAGACGCTATAGGTCGTGCGTTGGCTGATCTTCTCCCAGAATTCTTCGAATTCGCGCGACTGAAAGTACAGCTGCTTGTTCAGTTTGCGCGTCGTTCGAGCACGCTTCGGCTTTACGTAATGCTCAATATTCGCCCGGCGCAGTACCTCGATGACCGCCTCTTCCACGGGGCTGTACTCTGCTGCCATGCCTAGGGAGAAGTCATCGGCATCCGGGGTGAAGGATGCGGTGACGTAACCGTCTTTGTTCAGGAAGCCACGCTGTTTCAGGTGGTCCCAGATCTCGGCGGATGTAGTGAACCCTAAATTTTCTTGCTTTTCCGTGTGGGGTTTCGGCAGCTTGGCAAAGTCACCTTTGCGAATGTACCCAATCGCCACACCGGCCTTCTTGTATTCCTTTTGAAGATTGGTGGCGAACTCTTGGTAGGACTCATTAGCGACGACGGTGAGTTGGGCTACGGAACGGTCCGCTACACGCTCGCCGTTTTGGTTCACAGGAAGTCGCAGTCCACGTCCGATTGTTTGGCGGCGTTCGGTCTCGGACCCCATTTCACGCAAGGTGCAGATTTGGAAAACGTTTGGGTTGTCCCAGCCTTCGCGCAGCGCAGAGTGGGAGAAGATGAACCGCACGGGTTCGTCTTCGCTCAGCAGACGGGCTTTGTCTTTCATGATGAGGTCGTAGGAGTCGTCGTCCTTGAGGGTTTCACCTGAGGTGTCGCCGTAGACGCCTTTCTTGATCTGCGAGAAGTACGCGCGCCGCAGTTCAATTGGGTCCTGTGGGAGCAGGTCTTTGTACTTCGGGAATCGGTCTCGTTCCTCCATGAAGAGCTCGTCGAACCACTGGGCGAACTTGCCGTCGGCAGTGGTGTTGTCGGCACCGTCTCCTAGGTAGCTGGCCACTTTATCCACGAAGAAGAGGCTCAGCACCTTTATGCCGAGGGGGCGCATCAGCGATTCCTTGCGGAAATGCTCGCGGATGGTTTCGCGGATCATTTCGCGGTACACGGTCTCGTCATTACCGCCGATTGATTCGCCGACTTGGAGAATGCCGTGGTTAGTTAGCTCGATAAACTCTGGGCCATCGAGGTTGATTTCATTGATTCGCCAGTTGTTGTCGTAGGCGGGGTTGCCGGTAACCTTCTCGAGGTCTTGATTCTGCTTCACCTTCTTCACCTGGCGGGCTAGCGATCCGTCTTTCTTACGGCACACCAACTCGAGGTTCGCCTGCCACGGATTGCTATCGACGGAAAGAAGTTTGATGTACGGCTTGGCGTCGCCACCATGCTCCGTGGCTTCCGCCACAACGATTTGTTTGACTAGTCCCAGCTCATGAGCATCAACCGGGTCCAAACGGTAGGTAAGGTTTCGCGTTTCGCGGTGCGTCGCACTGTAGCGAAGAATGAACGCCGGATCCATGCCTGCCAGCGCCGTTTTGGATAGTTCAGACTCCATGTTCTGCGGCTCATCCATAATCAGAATCGGCCGTGTCGCACGCAGGAAATCGATCGGCCGCAACCCGTTGAGCTTGTCGCGGGTTTGGTTCATGATCAAGTTGTTTCCACGGCCGCGTACGGAGCCGATCGTCATGATCATGATCTGAATGCTTGTCGACGTCGCAAAGGATTGCACTTCCTCAGCGTTTTTACCGCTGTAGACCATATAATCAAACGGGGACGCAGGGTATAGCTGGCGGAAGTGATCGTGCATGAGCTCGATGCTTGTTTTCACGCCTTCGCGGATCGCAACGCTGGGAACGAGAATGACGAACTTGGTGAAGTTGTACTTTTCTGCCAGCTCAAAAATCGTGCGCAGGTACACATAGGTTTTGCCGGTGCCGGTCTCCATCTCGATGTCGAACTGAAGGCCGTCGACAAGCTCCCTTGCAGGTTCAAGCCCCTGCTCGTTCTGCACCACCTTGAGGTTCTCGAGCACAGTTGCTTCATCCAACATGAAGTTGTTGCCGACAGCCCCAACCTCTTCACTCAGATCTATGTCAAGCGCCTGGTTGCTGGTCTCTGGCAGAACACGTTCGGCCTGAAACGTAGTCAGAAAGTCCCCGACGTCATTAGGCTGACCTTCGAACAAATCGGTTACTGAACCAATCGCCTGAACCTGGTACTCCTGCTTAGCATCAAACTTGAATTTCATGTCGATCCTTTACGCCGTCCAGAGCTCGATGCCGTTGGTCTTGCAGATTTGCGCCAGGTTGGTTTTCAGCTGATCATCGCCTTGGAATGCATCCTCGAGCATGATGAACTGAGCTGGCTTGGCCTCCATAGCTTCACGGAGCTGTTTCAGGGTTGGCTTGGTGTGTTCATCAAGGTACGCGAGCACCAGGGTGTTTTCTTCGCCGTCTTCGTCATCGACTCGAACCACCGCTTTATACGACAGACCGTCGATATCGCGGTCACGAATCTGCTCAACCAACGAGTGGCCCTGCTTGACCAGAATCTCGGTGAGAAGATCATCAGGGGTGGCGTTGTCGTCGGCGCTTTCACGGAGATCCAGCAGGTGTTGTTCGAGCGCAGTCGCGTCGGCGTCAGAGTCGGAACGCCACTTGGTGAAGTTGGTGTCGGCGAGCTTGTAGGAGCGGAAGCCGGTGTCTAAAGGGGTTTCTCTGTAGCTCGCGTCTCCGGCAAGCGATTTGGCAATTGCCAATCCTGCGCGGTCTAGACGTTCACGGGATACCTCCGAAATAGTCTTAAATCCCATACTGTCAGCGACCTTGCCTTCGGGCACTGGTTCAGGAAGCTGTACTGAAATGCAGCTGCGACTTCCAGAATCGTCTAAGTTTAATGACATCGTTGCGTGGGCAGTTGAACCGGAGCCCGCGAAGAAGTCGAGGACGATGCCGTCTGAGTCATCAATCATTACCGATCTGATTAAATACTTAAGCAGGTTAGTGGGCTTTGGGTGATTGAAAACTTGTTTACCAAAGAGCTTCTTAATTTCGGCATTACCGGCAAGAACATCTCCAGCGATTTCCCTTGGTATCAAGGTGTTGGGAGCAAGCCTAGAGGTATTAGTCTTTTTAGAGTACGGCACAAACCCGTCGCTCTTAATAACGATTTTCGTTCCATTCTTGACCTGCTCTTCAAGATAGGCCTGTGACCAAATGACTCTTCCTGTAATCCGGAAGGCGTTTTGTGCGATGCCGTTTCGTACAGAAAGATCATCTTCTAATACATAGCCCCCAGCTTTTTCTCCTGCCACATAGTGACCATCGGGTATGAGCAAATCCACCCATTCTGGTTCTAAAGAAAGCGTGGCGAGTTTCATCGAATTTTTTGTTAACGATGGTAGACCCTCAGTTGCTTTCTCAGTTCCTACTAAAGCTTCAAGATTCCCCTTATTGCGTGCGTAGCAAAGGACGTGTTGTGCATTTTCACGCTCTATTCGAGAAGAATTGTCTGGCCGGAAATTGCTTTCCCATATGTAGCTTTCAATAAAATTGGATTCGGCAAAAATCTCGTCAAGGAGTTTTCGAAGTTGTGCGACTTCGTGGTCATCAATCGAAATGAAGATCACGCCATCGTCGGTCAAAAGGTTCCTTGCAAGCTTCAACCGCGGGTACATCATGTTGAGCCAGTTGGAGTGGTACCGGCCCTCGGACTCCGAGTTGGACGAGAGCTTCTTACCGTCTCCGTTGACCTGCTTGGACCACTCGAGGTAGGTCTCGAGGCCTTCTTTGTAATTATCGGGGTACACGAAGTCTTTGCCTGTGTTGTACGGCGGATCGATGTAAATCATCTTGATCTTGCCGTGGTAGTGCTTCTGCAGAATCTTCAGCACTTCGAGGTTATCGCCCTCAATGAAGACGTTCTTTGTCGTGTCCCAGTCTTTGGAGTTTTCCTTATCTGGGCGGAGCGTCGCTGTCGTCGGAGTCTGCGCTGCGCGCATAGCACGCTTCTTGCCGGGCCAGAACAGGCCGAATCGTTCACTGGTGTCTGAGGCGTCGCTCTCGAGAAGCTCCTTGAGTTTCTCTACGTCAATCTTGCCGTCAGCAATCGCTTCCGGCACCAGATCGGCGAGCTGCTCGGCCAGCTCGGTACGGAAATCGGGGCTGCTGCCAGGAACTTCGTTGGTCATGTCTCGCTCTTCGCTCATCATTCTTCCTTTTGACTACCTTCATTTACGCCTTGATCTGCCACCGGATAGTGAACAGCTCTTTTTCAGACCTCTTGCCTTGAAGCGACTGCCTAATCAGAATAAGCAACTCGTCGACATTATCACGGAGGTTTCGCTTTTCTTTTCGGTATTGGTCCTCGACCGAATCGATTTCGTCGTCAAGTTTTCGGGCCTTCTTCTTGAACCTCAGCTGCTCCATCGGGTCGTCAGCTTGAGTAGCTTTTTTACGCAAGTCTTTTCGCTTCTTCTCAAGCTCACGGACCGCTTTCCTGCGCTCTGTGTCGAGGTCAAGAATCTGACTTTCAAGCAGTTCTTCTTGCTGGTTGTAGTAGCTCGAGTTGCGGTGTTGGACTTCCTTCTCCAGAAACTCCCGCTGTTGGTCAATTGTTGCCGCAAAGAGATCTGTGTTGAGTGGCTCGGCTATATCTAGCGTGTCGACGACGCGCAGATCCATCATCTCTGCTGCATCTTCTTGGTTCAGTACCTCGCCGGAATCGGTGATGCCGGCAGCGAGCAAGTAACTCTCGGAAATATCGCTGTCGTTGGCCTTCATCTTGAACGTCAGCCCTTGGACAGTCAGGGAACCAGATTCTCCAGCCAGCTCTTTCATCCGGGAGCTCACACGATCGGACTTGCTGATGTCGAACACGAGCGTCTGGCACGACGTGTCCGCTGTCAGAGCGTCTTCGATGACGAACTTCGCAAGATCACTGTGATAGCGGTACTGCTTGGAATTGCTGCTTGGCGAGGATTTGAAGTGGTAACGGCCAGTCGCAATACCGGCAGCTGGTGGCGTGTTCAGCACGAAGTTGCGGCCGTCGCCTTCAAACGTGGCCTTGCCTTGTAAGCCGTGAATGGTCAGGAGGAGGAGCAGCCGCTCAAACTTGTTCAGTACCTCACCAGACTGCTCGTCGTAGGACTTCAAGCGGTCACGCACTGACGGATCAAGGTTGTCGAAAACCTTCGCCTTCGCCTCAGCCATGTCCTTGCTCACAGCGGCGGCGTACTTCTTCTCAAGCTCCTTGAACGCCCGGTTGATCTCGTCAGCAGTGCGGTAGCTGTCGTAGATCTTCGCAATCTCCTGAGCGAAGTCGAAACCACTCTCAATGCGGCCCAGCACCTCGTCACTAGCGCCAAAGACGCTATCGAAGAGGTGGAATTTGTTTTCTAACAGCTCCAAGATACGAGCCTCAGCCGCATTGCCCTCATTGAAGAAGTTGACGATGACAACGTCGTGCTTTTGGCCATAACGGTGAATGCGGCCTATTCGCTGTTCTACCCGCTGCGGGTTCCACGGCAGATCGTAGTTGATCAGCATTGAGCAAAACTGCAGGTTGATGCCCTCTGAGGCCGCTTCCGTTGCGATCATGATCGAGCCGGATTCACGAAAGTAGTCAACAAGAGCTTTTCGACGATCCGCCGACGGGTTGCCGGTAATGACGTCGCTACCATCATTCTTTGTGAGCCACTCTTGATAAATCGCAGTCGCCTCAGGCGAATCGTTTTGACCATTGAACAGTACCAGCCCTTCGGCGTAGCCCGCTTGGCGCAGGGTTTCTGCGATGAAGTTTTGGGTGTCGCTGTACTCGGTGAAGATGATGGCCTTTTCAGGGGCACCGACCTCACGCAGTCTCGCGAAGCCACGTTCAATGGCCTCCCCGAGCTTCAGTGACTTCTGATTTTGGTGGATCGATTCGGCGAGCGTCGCGTACTCTCTGAGCTCATCAATCTCGCTCTGCACTTTTTTGCGGACTTCCGGGTCCGACCAGTCTTCGTGCTTCTCCACGAGGTCACCAAACGCCTCATATGCTGCCTGCTCTTCATCAAGCATGTCGTTATCGAAATCGAACAGTGGCATACGAATGCTGTGCGGCTGACCTGCTGCCAGTTCCTCTGCCAGCCGATTCGCTGTTCTACGAAGCGTAATTCCCACGGCGTATGTTGAGGAACCCAACCGCTTGCGCATCACCTGCGAAGAAAGCGCTCGCTGCGAGTCATTGAACGCGTACAAGGTATCGCGTTGGAGGTAGGCATTGACCAGCTCATAAAGATCCAGTTCCGCCTGTGAAGGTTGGAACTTCACGGTCAATGGATCACGCTTGGTGAACCGGATGTACTTCTCTGCATCACGCCGCAAGGTGCGCTTGGTCAACTGGCCGACGCGCTCCGCCAAATCATCGGGACTGAATCCGGTGCTTCCTGCTTTCACATACCGTTCGCGGAAAACATCGATAGATCGAAAGTACTCTGGGTCGAAAATGGAGACAAGACCGTAGATTTCTTCTAGACGGTTCTGTAGTGGGGTTGCGGTGAGCAGCACTACCTTGTTTGCGCCATCAAAAACCTCACCGACCGAATGCGCTACTTTGGCATGCTTCTTGCCCTTATAGAAGTTACGTAGACGGTGGGCTTCGTCGGCAACGACTAAGTCCCACGGACGCATCAGATCCGCCTTGTTTTGTTGGACAAACTCGTAGGAGACAATCAAGACCTGACCAGGCGTCTTGTTACCCAGGAGCGTTGCCTTGGATTTTGAGTCAAGCAGCTCGGATGGGATCAAGAACTTCTCGTACAGCTCCTGTTTCCACTGCTGCCGGAGGCTGGCAGGAGCAACGATCAGGATGCGGCGTTTACGCTCTGCCCAATTCTGCGTA
This sequence comes from Corynebacterium sp. KPL2838, assembly GCF_040225455.1. Lineage (NCBI taxonomy): Bacteria > Bacillati > Actinomycetota > Actinomycetes > Mycobacteriales > Corynebacteriaceae > Corynebacterium > Corynebacterium sp. KPL2838. The sequence continues at coordinate 13,277 of NZ_JBEHFT010000008.1, forward strand.
ATAACAATGCCTGCCTCGATCGTCTTACCGAGGCCGACTTCATCAGCCAACACGACGCCTCTTGTCGCGTTCCCCTTCAGTGCGAATAATGCTGCCTCAATCTGGTGAGGCTTGGGTTCCACCTGGGCGTCGAAAAGCAGTCCTGCAAGCTTGCCGACATGGTCATTGGCATAACTCCGCTCAAGCTCGTGCGCGAAATACTTCGCTTGATGGTTGGAGAGGTGTTGTCCGAAGGAGATTCCGGGATTCTCACGGCGTGTGCTCTCCGGTACAGACTGGTCTGGGCTCTGAATCATAATTTTCCCGATGTAGTGAAACTGCTTGCATGCGTCGGCATTATTCAACTTTAGCGGGCGGGGCGCGATGGGTGAAACGCCTCCAATAGATTCTGTTTCTATGCGGTGCCGTGTTGAACCCAATCATTCATTCATGCTAACGATCTAGAGTCAGCCTTGGGCCAGTCTTGCTACTCGACTTGTGAAGGTGGTTTGCTAGCGAGGAAGGGGCGAATTAGTAAGTTTATCTGGTTCAGAGGCGCTCTCAGGATTGAGGGAGGGTAGGGCTTGGTCTCGGAAAGTAGACACACCGGGGGTCAGGCCCGATCGCGGATGGATCGAATGTGTATTTAGCTTGAGCGTGTCAAGTTGTTTGAGTGTGGGGTTAGTTTTATAGGTAATTGTCGAAGCTGTCGGGGTAGGCCACGGCCATCTGGTTGATGGCGTGTTTCCAGCCGGAAACTGGGGCTCCTTTCATGAGTCTGCCGGCTGTCGCTGAGACTCGTTTGGACTGCTTTGCCCTCTGGGCTATGCCACCGCGATTCTGGAGGGCACTGAGTGGGTGGACTCCGAAGAGGACGTGGATGAGCCCACCGGGTATCACTCGGTGCGCCAGGGTCCTGCACCCATTGTCGTGCACTCCTCCTCCAAAGCGGAGGAAGCCGCGGTGCTTGCCGTCCACATTAAGGAATGGACGCAAGGCGAGGAGGACGTTTCCATCGGCGTGCTCACCCGCACCAACCAGCGCGGTGAGGAGATTGCCCGGCAGTTGGGCGAGCTTGAGGTTGCCGTTAGCGCCGGCCGCCGTACCTCGCAGGAGCGCCCGGTGGCCGTCATGACGATGCACAACGCGAAGGGTCTGGAGTTTACCCACGTCATCCTCCTTGACGTCAACGCCGAGGCCCTCCCGCAGCGCTACCTGTTCAAGGGACTGGCGCCTGCAGAGGCCGACGAAGCGCTGCAGCGCGAACGAGCACTGCTCTACGTTGCGGCTTCACGTGCCCGCGACATGCTTCTAGTCAGCGTGGTCGGGGAGGCATCGGAGCTCTTGCCTGCGTAGGGGCGTTTCGTCCGCCAGGGGCTCTGCAATGGGCGGGGCCTACAGCAGGCTTTCGCCGCCGAGTTCGTGCGCCAAGGCGGCGTCGATGGTGGGGTAGCGGAAGGTATGGCTTATGTCCTCGAGCACCTGTGGCTTCACCCGCTGGTCGGCCAAGGCCAGTTCTTGCGCGCCTTGCTTGCCCAGGAGCAAAGCGGGGCCGAATTGGGGGATCGGCAGTATGGTGGGCCGGTGCAATTCGGCTCCTAAGGAAGAGACGAAGTCCTTATTGAGCACTGGGTTTGGCGATGCCCCATTGACCGGACCCTCAAGCCTCTCATCCACGATGGCGCGGATATAGGCATCGGTGAGATCGTCTAGTGCTACCCAGCTGTACCAAAAGTTGCCGTCACCAAAGGCACCGCCCAGTCCAGTGGAAAATAGCGCACGCAAGAGTGGTAGCAGGCCGGAGTTTCCGGACATCACGATGCCGGTGCGGATATTGACCACGCGCTTTCCGGCCTCGCGGGCGGGGTCGCAGGCTTTCTCCCAGTCCACTGCGACATCGGCAAGAAAGCCCTCGCCGCGCTCGGCGTCCTCGGTTAGCAGCTCATCGCCGCGCTCAGACCCGTAGAGGCCGATGGCAGAGGCGCACACCATGGCCTGCACGGAATCGGTGGTGGACACTAGGCGGGCGAGGTTTTCGGTGGGGCCCACGCGGGAGTCGCGGATATCGGACTTGTGGCTGTCATTAAAGCGCCCAAAGATGGGCTCGCCGGCTAGGTGTACGAGCACGTCGACGCCCTCGAGGAGATCGGGCCGCGGGTGGTGCGGGCGCCACTCGCGCTGGCCGGATTGCGCGGTGCCGCGCACGAGCTGGATCACGGTGTGGCCCAGGGTCTGTAGCTGCGCGGTCAGGGCGCTGCCCACGCTGCCGTGAGAGCCGGTCATCGCGATGGTCAACGGCTTGTGGCCGAGCTGGCCTTCGCGCAGGCGGTTTTCAAAGGCAATATCCTGGATGAGCTGGTGTTGCCGGTAGGCGAATACCGAGGTGAGGGCGGTGGCGGGAATGCGGGTATCTACCTCGTCCGTAATCAGCGTCCCGTCTGGGTGATCGGCAAAGCGATGCGTATGACGCCACTTGGCAAATTTGCGGATGGGTGCGTTGACGCACACATCGCTGAAGCTATAGCCGGCCTGGTAGCGCGCAAGGTCGTGTTGGGCCGTCCACTGCAATCCGCCGGGCAGGGCGAGCAGGGAGGTGCCATCGCCCAGATCGGTGGCCTGTTGCACGGGCTTCATGAATGCGAAAGGTGGGTTCAGGCGCGCCAACGCCCCTGGCCGGGTATGCCACTGCCAGACGCGTTCGCGGGAAGCTGGGACAACGTGCTGCGCGGAGAAACTCACTGCGTGATGCACCTCTTTCGGCTAAGCCTCACCCACGGGTGGGTAAGGTGCTAGAGTAATACGTGTCTATCAGCATAGACGTCTACAAGTTCATTGACAGGCATCCTTTAAGGACCGCACCGTGAGGCGGGGAAGGAGGTCACGATGAGTGGAACTGACGTGAACGCGAACGAATTGGAGCTTTTAAGCGCCGATGATGTCTCGCGTACCGTTGCACGCATCGCGCACCAGATTATTGAAAAGACGGCGCTCGATTCCGCGGAGGCCCCGCGGGTCATTTTGCTGGGCATCCCCTCAGGCGGAGTGCCCCTAGCGGAGCGCCTCGCGCAGAAAATACACGAGTTTTCCGGGGTCCCCGTTCCATGGGGCTCGCTCGACATCACGTTGTACAGGGACGATTTGCGCAATTTCCCGCACCGCGCCCTGCAACCGACCTCCATCCCAGATGGCGGCATCGATAATGCCACGGTCATCTTGGTCGATGATGTCCTTTATTCCGGCCGCACCATCCGCGCCGCCCTCGATGCGGTGGGCGATGTTGGTCGGCCTTCTATTATCCAGTTGGCCGTATTGGTTGACCGCGGGCACCGCGAGGTCCCCATCCGCGCCGATTATGTGGGCAAGAACCTGCCTACGGCGCGGGAAGAAGATGTCTCCGTATATATCCAAGACATCGATGGCCGCGATGCCGTAGTCCTCACCCGCTCTACGTCCGCGGGCGATGCCGCGCAGATAAGGGGAACGCACTCATGAAACACCTCATCGATAGCGCGGAACTATCCCGCGCAGAAATCATCGGCCTGCTGGATGAGGCCGATCGCTTCCGCGAGGCGCTCGATGGCCGCGAGGTTAAAAAACTCCCGACGCTGCGCGGGCGCACTATTTATACACTTTTCTATGAAAACTCCACGCGCACGCGCTCGTCCTTTGAAACGGCCGGCAAGTGGATGTCCGCTGACGTGATCAACCTCTCGGCGTCGACCTCGTCCGTGAAAAAGGGCGAGTCCCTCAAAGATACGGGCCTGACCCTGGCGGCCATCGGTGCCGATGCCATCATCATGCGCCACCCGTCCTCCGGTGCGCCGCAACAGCTGGCCCAGTGGGTGGACCCGGATGGGCATGGTCCCGCCGTTATCAACGCCGGTGACGGTGCGCACCAGCACCCGACGCAGGCCTTGCTCGATGCCGTCACGATGCGCCAGCGCCTAGGTCTGCGCGGCGATAATGGCTTCGAGGGCCTGAAGGTAAAGATTGTGGGCGATTGCCTGCACTCGCGCGTCGTGCGCTCCAACGTGGATCTCCTGCACACCTTGGGCGCGGAGGTCACCCTCGTGGGCCCTGCGACCTTGATGCCGTGGGGCGTGGACAAGTGGCCGGTCCGCGTGTCCTATGACTTTGATGCAGAGCTTGCAGATGCCGATGTCGTGATGATGCTGCGCGTGCAGCAAGAGCGCATGGACGGCGGCTTCTTCCCGTCTCACCGCGAGTATGCGCAGCTATTCGGGCTATCGCAGCAGCGAGCCGCGGCGCTGCACAAGGATGCCATCGTCATGCACCCAGGTCCCATGCTGCGCGGCATGGAGATCAACTACGCCGTGGCCGATATGGATAAAACCACGGTATTGCAGCAGGTCAATAACGGTGTCCACATGCGCATGGCAGTGCTTTTTACGCTGCTGACCAATGGCGATAACGCCGGGATTTAATTCGGGCAGAGCATAAGCCACGTAAAAGGGAGAGAAAATGACTACGTACCCAGCTACCGGCCGGCTGTCCGCCCCGGCCGAAAACCCACTACTGATTAAAAATATTCGCCTGTACGGGGAAGGCGAACCCACCAACGTTCTCATTCGCGGTGGGGTTATTGACTCCATCGGGCCCGAGGTGCAGGCAGAGGGTGCCGAGACCATCGACGGTGGCGGCAACGTGTTGCTGCCTGGCCTGGTTGACATGCACGTGCACCTCCGCGAGCCAGGCCGTGAGGATACCGAGACCATCGAGTCCGGTTCCAAGGCCGCGGCCAAGGGCGGGTTTACCGCGGTGTTTACCATGGCCAATACCACGCCTGTGACGGATCAGCCCATCATCGCCGAATCCGTATGGGCAAAGTCCCAGGCGCTGGGGCTGTGCGATGTCCACCCGGTCGGCTCCATCACCAAGGGCCTAGAAGGCAAATCCTTAACGGAGTTCGGCATGATGGCGCGCAGCGATGCCAAGGTGCGCATGTTCTCTGATGATGGCAAGTGCGTGCAGAACCCACAGCTGATGCGCCGCGCGCTGGAATACGCCAAGGGCATGGACGTGCTACTGGCCCAGCACGCCGAGGATGACCGCATGACCGGTGGATCGTCTGCCCACGAGGGCGAAAACGCCGCACGGTTGGGCCTGCGCGGCTGGCCGCGCGTGGCGGAGGAATCCATCGTTGCCCGCGACGCCTTGCTGGCCCGCGATTACGGCAACCGCGTTCACATCTGCCACGCCTCCACGCAGGGCACGGTGGAACTGCTGCAGTGGGCGAAGGAACACGATATTCCGCTTACCGCAGAGGTCACCCCGCACCACCTGCTGATGACCGATGACAAACTGCGCACCTATGACGGCCTCTTCCGCGTGAACCCGCCGCTGCGCGAACAGCGCGATACGGAGGCGCTGCGCCAGGCGCTTCTTGATGGCACCATTGACTGCGTCGCCACCGACCACGCGCCGCACGGCTCCGAAGACAAGTGCGTGGAATTCGAAAACGCGCGCCCCGGCATGTTGGGGTTGGAGTCCTCGCTGGCGGTCATCGCCAAGCTCTTTGTGGAAACTGGCCTGGCGGACTGGCGCTTTATCGCCCGCGTCATGTCCGAGCGCCCCGCCGAGATCACCCGTTTGCCAGGCCACGGTCGCCCCTTGGAAGTGGGGGAGCCAGCCAACTTAACCATCGTCGACCCGCAACACCACTGGGTATCCGATTCCGCGCAGCTCGCATCCAAGTCCCAGAATAACCCTTATGCGGGCGAGGAATTTGGTGCGCGAGTTACCCACACCATCTTGCGCGGCTCGGTAACGTTCGATCTGAACGCCGCTACCCATGACTAACCTTGCACACAGCACCCAATCAAGGCACAGAAAGGCCACGACGTGACTGATAAAACCCCAGCAATCCTCGTCCTTGCGAATGGGCGTACCTTCCGTGGCTACGGCTTCGGCGCTACCGGCACCACCCTCGGTGAGGCCGTATTTACCACCGCGATGACCGGGTACCAGGAAACGATGACGGATCCGTCCTACCACCGCCAGATCGTCGTCTCCGCCGCCCCGCACATTGGCAATACTGGCTGGAACGATGAGGACAACGAGTCCCACGGCAATAATATTTGGGTCGCAGGCCTGGTTATCCGCGATCTGTCCCGCCGCGTATCCAGCTGGCGCGCCGAGCGCAGCTTGAGCGAAGAAATGCAGGCCCAAGGCGTCATCGGCATCCGCGGCATCGATACCCGCACCTTGGTGCGCCACCTGCGCAACTACGGTTCCATCTCCGCGGGCCTCTTCTCCGGAGAGGCCGCCACCCGGCCCGTCGAGGAACTCCTCGAGGAGGTAAAGAGCCAATCCTCCATGGAGGGCGCGGATCTTGCCGCCGAGGTATCCACCGATAAGCCCTATGTTGTTGAGGCCCAAGGAGAAAAGAAGCACACCATCGTCGCCTTTGACATGGGCGTGAAATCCGCAACGCCGCGCTACCTTTCCCAGCGCGGCATCGAGACCATCGTGGTGCCGTCTACCACCACCTTTGCAGAAGTCCAGTCCTATAACCCGGACGGCGTCTTCGTCTCCAACGGCCCGGGCGACCCGGCTACTGCCGATGACACAGTTGCCACCATCAAAAAGGTGCTCGCGGCGGACATCCCGTTCTTTGGCATCTGCTTTGGCAACCAGCTGCTCGGGCGCGCGCTGGGCCTAGATACCTACAAGATGAAGTTCGGACACCGCGGCATCAACGTCCCGGTGCGCAACCTGCTGACCGGCAAGATCGATATCACCTCCCAAAACCATGGCTTCGCGCTGCAGGCGCCAGATAACTACGACCTGGCCAATGAGGACGCCGAATTCGCCTCGGACTTCGGCCCGGCCCACATCACGCATATCTGCTTGAACGATGACACGGTCGAGGGCGTCGCCCTGCGCAATGGCATGGCCTTTTCGGTGCAGTACCACCCGGAATCCGCCGCCGGCCCGCACGATGCCAACCCGCTCTTTGATCAATTCTTAGAGCTCATGGCCAACCACACCCCGAATAAGTAGTCACCCAGGAAAAGGAAGAAATATTATGCCAAAGCGCACTGACATTAATCACGTCCTGGTCATCGGCTCCGGGCCCATCGTCATCGGCCAGGCCTGCGAGTTCGACTACTCCGGAACCCAGGCCTGCCGCGTCCTCAAGGATGAGGGCCTGCGCGTGACCCTGGTGAACTCGAACCCGGCCACGATCATGACCGACCCAGAGTTCGCCGACCACACCTACGTCGAGCCCATCGAGCCGGAATACATTGAAAAGATCCTGGTCAAGGAGAGCGAGGAAGGCCACCCCATCGACGCCGTGCTGGCTACCTTGGGTGGACAGACCGCGCTGAACGCCGCGGTGCAGCTGGACCGCCAGGGCATTTTGGATAAGTACGATATCGAGCTCATCGGTGCCGATATCGATGCCATCGAGCGCGGCGAGGACCGCCAGAAGTTTAAAGACATCGTGGCCTCGGTAGGCGGGGAATCCGCCCGCTCGGCGGTGTGCCACAACATGGATGAGGTCCACGAGACCGTCGACAAGCTCGGCCTGCCCGTCGTGGTGCGCCCGTCCTTTACCATGGGTGGCCTGGGTTCCGGCCTGGCCTTTAATAACGAGGACCTAGATCGCATCGCCGGCGGCGGGCTTGCGGCCTCGCCTGAGGCTAATGTGCTCATCGAGGAATCCATCCTCGGCTGGAAAGAATTCGAGCTCGAGCTCATGCGCGATGGCGATGACAACGTGGTCGTCGTCGCCTCCATCGAAAACGTCGATGCCCTGGGCGTGCACACCGGTGACTCCGTGACGGTGGCACCGGCGCTGACGCTGACGGACCGCGAGTTCCAGAAGATGCGCGATCTGGGCATCGACATCATCCGCGAGGTGGGCGTCGATACCGGCGGCTGCAATATCCAGTTCGCCTTGAACCCGGATGATGGCCGCATCATCGTCATCGAGATGAACCCGCGCGTATCCCGCTCCTCGGCGCTGGCCTCCAAGGCCACGGGTTTCCCCATTGCCAAGCTGGCCGCGAAATTGGCCATCGGCTACACCTTGGATGAGGTGCAAAATGACATCACCGGCGAAACCCAGGCGGCGTTCGAGCCGACCTTGGACTATGTCATCGTCAAGGCGCCCCGCTTTGCCTTCGAGAAATTCCCCGGCGCCGATGACACCTTGACCACCACGATGAAATCTGTGGGTGAGGCCATGGGCATCGGCCGCAACTACATCTCTGGCCTGAATAAGGTCATGCGTTCGCTGGAAAACAAGCCCAACGGGTTCTGGACCAAGCCGGATGAGTATTTTGCGGGCGAGCGCGCCACCGACGTGCAGGCGGTGCTCAAGGATCTCGAGCGCCCCACCGAGGGCCGCATGTACGATATCGAGCTGGCCCTGCGCCTCGGCGCTACGGTGGATGAGGTCCACGAAGCCTCCGGCGTGGACCCATGGTTCATCGCGGAGCTCGAGGGCCTGGTGGAATTCCGCCAGGAGCTTGTCGATGCCCCCGTGCTCACCGAGCAGCTCCTGCGCGAGGCCAAAGTCTTTGGGCTTTCCGATGCCCAAATTGCCGCCCTGCGCCCCGAGTTCAACGGCGAAGACGGCGTGCGCAGCCTGCGCTGGCGCATGGGCATTCGCCCCGTCTTCAAGACCGTCGATACGTGCGCCGGCGAGTTCGAGGCGCAAACGCCGTACCACTACAGCTCTTATGAGTTGGACCCCGATGCCGAAACCGAGGTGCACCCAGCACCGGAAGGCTCGAAGGGCAAGGTCATCATCTTGGGCTCTGGCCCGAACCGCATTGGCCAGGGCATCGAATTCGACTACTCCTGCGTGCACGCCGCCCTTGAGCTTTCCCGCAAGGGATATGAGACCGTGATGGTCAACTGCAACCCAGAGACGGTATCGACCGACTATGACACCGCTGACCGCCTGTACTTCGAGCCGCTGACCTTCGAAGACGTCATGGAGGTCTACCACGCAGAGGCAGCCTCCGGCGAGGTTGCCGGCGTGCTGGTGCAGCTGGGCGGCCAAACCCCGCTGGGCCTGGCAGAGCGCCTCGACGCCGCCGGCGTACCGGTGGTGGGCACCAGCCCTGCGGCCATTGACTCCGCCGAGGACCGCGGCGAATTCGGCAAGGTCCTCGATGAGGCAGAGCTGGCAGCGCCATCGTATGGCACCGCAACCTCCTTCGAGGAGGCTCGGAAGGTCGCGGCCTCCATCGGCTACCCGGTTCTGGTTCGCCCTTCCTACGTATTGGGCGGCAGCGGCATGGAAATCGTCTACGATGAGCAGTCGCTGGAGAACTATATCGAGCGCGCCACCGAGCTCTCCCCAGACCACCCGGTCTTGGTGGACCGCTTCTTGGACTCGGCCATCGAGATCGATGTCGACGCCCTGTGCGACGGCAACGAGGTCTACTTGGGCGGCGTGATGGAGCACATCGAGGAAGCCGGCGTTCACTCCGGCGACTCCTCGTGCGCCCTGCCGCCGATGACGCTGGGGCCAGAGGACATCGACAAGGTGCGCGAATCCACGCGCCGCTTGGCCGAGGGCATCGGTGTGAAGGGGCTGATGAACGTCCAGTTCGCCTTGAAGGATGACATCCTTTATGTCATTGAGGCCAACCCGCGCGCCTCGCGCACCGTGCCGTTCGTGTCCAAGGCGACCGGCGTGCCGCTGGCTAAGGCTGCCGCCCGCATCATGATGGGATCCACCATCGCGGAACTGCGAGAAGAAGGCCTTATCCCATCGGCCTACGATGGTGGTTCCTTGCCGCTTGACCACCCGATTGCGGTCAAGGAAGCGGTCTTGCCCTTCGAGCGCTTCCGCCGGCCAGACGGTAGCCTTCTCGATACCCTGTTGTCACCGGAGATGAAGTCCACCGGTGAGGTTATGGGGCTGGCCACCAACTTTGGCGCAGCCTATGCCAAGGGCGAAATCGCCGCCTTTGCCGTGCCGCCCACGGAAGGAACCATCTTCGTCTCCGTGGCCAACCGGGATAAGCGCACCCTGATTTTCCCCATCCAGCGCTTGGCGCGCATGGGATACAACATCGTCGCTACCGCCGGTACCGCGCAGATGCTGCGCCGCAACGGCATCGAGTGCGAGGTTGCCGTCAAGGTCTCTGAGGCCAAGGAGGGCGAAGAGTCCATCGTGGACAAGATTTTCAACGGCGAGATTGACTGGATTCTCAATACGCCGGCCGGCTCTGCCGGTGCGCGCCACGACGGCTATGATATCCGCGCCGCAGCGGTGCACATGGGCCTACCGCTCGTCACGGTGGTCCAGGGCATTACGGCGGCGGTGCAGGGCATCGAGGCGCTGCGCCAGGGTGATTTGCAGGTTCGCGCACTTCAGGAGCTTGAGCATGGACCACGCAACTAAAACCTTTGGCCAGCGCTTGGAAGACGCCGGCCGCGAACGCGGGCGCCTCTGCGTAGGCATCGATCCGCACCCGTACCTTTTAGAGAAGTGGGGGCTGGATAATACCGCCGAGGGCCTGCGTACTTTCAGCTTGCGCTGCGTCGAGGCCTTTGCGGATTCCGCCGCTTTGGTAAAGCCGCAGGTGGCCTTCTTCGAACGCTTCGGTGCCGCAGGCTTTGCGGTCTTGGAAGAAACGCTGGCCGGCCTGCGCGAGGCAGGGTGCCTGACGGTGGCGGATGCCAAGCGCGGCGATATCGGCTCCACCATGGAAGGCTATGGCGATGCCTGGCTAGGCGATACCTCGCCCCTGCGGGCCGACTCGGTGACCTTATCGCCGTATCTCGGCGTAGGGGCGCTGGGCGCGGCCATTGCCACGGCGCAAGAAAACAACCGGGGCGTCTTCGTCTTGGCGGCAACCTCTAATCCAGAAGCGCGCGCCATTCAGGCGGTGCCCGCGGGGACTGCGGACTCGATTGCCCAGGCGGTTATCGATGAGTGCGCCGCCTTTAATGCCTCTGCGCGTGAGGCTGGTGTTGCTGGAAGCGTCGGCGTTGTGGTGGGTGCGACCGTCGAGGACCCACCCCGCTTGGACGCGCTTAATGGGCCGGTGCTGCTTCCCGGCGTCGGCGCCCAAGGGGCAGGTCCCGCGCAGGTGCACTCCATTGTGTCTGCGTGCCCGCAGCTTGGGTTCGCCAACGTCTCCCGTGCCGTCTTGCAACGCGGCCCCCAGGTCGATGACCTGCGCAAAGCGGTGATCGATACCGCGGACCAATTCCGGGATTAGAACACGCGGCGGGGCCAATTAACGGCCGCGCCGTTTACCTGGTATTTTGGTCTAGGCATGTGCGTTGACGTGCTAAAATGAGTGACCCATCTGGGTCGCCTATCGTCATCGTGTCACTAGCGGTGCTAGGATAATCAGAAGTCGGTGTGCTCGAAGGTTCAGGGTAACTTTCCGCGGTATTTCCATCGCGTTTGGCAACCGGAATCTGGTACCAAGTATCAGAAGTAATAGAAGCAATCTAATGAATCGGAGGAAACTCGTGGCCCTTCCAAAGTTGACTGATGAGCAGCGTAAGGAAGCTCTCGCAAAGGCCGCTGAGGCCCGCAAGGCTCGCGCTGAGCTCAAGGCTGCGCTTAAGCGCGGCGAGACCGACCTGAAGGACGTGCTGGAAAAGGCTGAGACCGATGAGATCATCGGCAAGACCAAGGTTTCCGCACTCCTCGAGGCTCTGCCTAAGGTTGGCAAGGTCAAGGCCAAGGAAATCATGGAAGATCTGGAGATTGCGCAGACCCGTCGCCTGCGCGGTCTGGGTGAGCGCCAGCGTCGTGCTCTGCTTGAGCGCTTCGGTTACGACGACGAATAATCACGTCTATGGCTGACGCAACTGCTCGCGGTCGCCTCGTCGTGTTGGCGGGTCCTTCCGCAGTGGGGAAATCCACCGTAGTCTCGCGTCTACGGCATGACGTCGAGGGGCTGTATTTCAGCGTGTCTATGACAACGCGCCAGCCCCGCCCCGGGGAGCAAGATGGCGTGGATTATTTCTTCGTCACCCCTGAGGCCTTTCAGGAACGCATTGATGCCGGTGAGATGCTCGAATGGGCAGATATTCACGGCGGATTGCAGCGTTCCGGAACACCCGCCCGGCCCGTAGGAGAGGCCTTGGACGCCGGTCGCCCGGTTCTCGTCGAGGTCGATTTGGCCGGTGCGCGCAGCGTTCGCAAGGCCTTGCCGGAAGCGGAGTTGGTCTTCTTGGCACCGCCTTCGTGGGAGGTGTTGGTAGAGCGCCTGACCGGTCGCGGTACCGAACCGCAAGACGTCATTGATCGTAGGTTGCACACTGCGTACGAGGAACTAGCTGCACAGGATGAGTTTGATCACGTTGTGGTCAATGAAAACCTAGATGAGGCAGTGGCCGCCATTAGTGATATCCTGCGTGGATAGACTCTTCTTTTGACCATCTTCAACCAATGTAAAGGTGCATGTGACTAACGTGACCACCCCTTCTAACACTGAATCCGCGAAGTCGGAACCGGTATTTGATGACCCGATTGGCATTACGGACCCGCCAATCGATGAGCTGTTGGACAAGGTTTCTTCCAAGTACGCCTTGGTGATTTTCGCTGCCAAGCGTGCGCGCCAGATCAATAGCTACTACCAAGAGCAAGATGAAGGCGTCTTTGAGTTCGTCGGCCCGCTGGTTAACCCGGAGCCCGGCGAGAAGCCACTGTCCATCGCGCTGCGCGAAATCGACGCAGGTCTGTTGGACCACGAGGAAGGCAAGTAAGTAGCGCGCGCTTTCGCGGGCGCACCTTGTGACTCATTTCAGCCCCGTCCGGCCAACCCCACATGGTTTCACTACTGTGGAACTACGGTGGTGGCCGGCTGGGGCTCTTGCCATGCCCGCACGGTACGATTGGGCGATGTGACTGACTTAAATTCTCCTCGCAATATCGTGTTGGGCGTTGCCGGTGGCATCGCCGCGTATAAGGCCTGCCACTTGGTGCGCAATTTCAAAGAACATGGCGATAATGTTCGCGTCGTTCCTACAGAAAGCGCATTGAACTTCGTAGGTGCCGCCACTTTTGAGGCATTATCCGGAAATCCCGTCTCAACGAGTGTTTTTGAGGCGGTAGAGGACGTTCAACACGTAGCTGTAGGGCAGGAGGCTGATGCCGTGGTCATCGCCCCTGCCACGGCTGACCTTATTGCCCGCTTGGCTGCGGGACGCGCCGATGATCTGTTGACCGCGACCGTGCTGGTGGCAACGTGTCCCATCATCGTAGCGCCCGCCATGCACACGGAAATGTGGAATAATCCAGCGACACAGGACAATGTGCAGACCCTGCGTCGACGCGGCATTACCGTCATGGAGCCGGCGCACGGGCGCCTTACGGGTAAGGATACGGGCGCAGGCAGGCTGCCGGATCCAGAACAGATTGCGGCCATCGCGCGCACCGAGCTCGCGGGTTTTCATATCGATCACAGCTGGGCGGGGCTGAAGGTCGTGATCTCTGCCGGTGGCACTCAAGAGGAATTGGATCCGGTTCGCTATTTAGGAAACCGTTCCTCCGGCAGGCAGGGGTTTGCGCTGGCTGAGGTCGCCGCACACAAGGGCGCGGATGTCACGGTTGTGGCAGGCAATACGGCGGAGCTGCCCGTACCGAGCGGGGCTACGATCCGGAATATCGTTTCCGCCCAAGACTTGGAGGCCGCGATGCGCGAGGAATCCCGCGATGCCGATATCGTCATCATGGCCGCGGCGGTCGCGGATTACCGGCCCGCGAACGTGGCTGAGTCCAAAATGAAAAAGGGCAAGGCGGATGATGCGCTCGCGACGCTAGAGATGGTGGAAAACCCAGATATCTTGAAGTCTCTCGTGGCAGCGCGCGAGGAGGGCGAGGTGCCGCAAAAGTGCGTCATCGTCGGTTTCGCGGCCGAGACGGGGGATGGCGATTCTTCGGCGCTGGATTATGCGAAAGAAAAGTTTGCGCGCAAGGGGTGCGATGTATTGATGGCTAATGAGGTCGGCCGCGGCGTGACCTTTGGCCAGGAAAGTAGCGAGGGGTGGATCCTGAGGCGGAATGAGGAACCACAGCGCGTAGAGCATGGATCCAAGCAGGTCGTCGCGGCGCAGATTCTGGACGCCGTGAATGAAATGATTGAACCGGGAAATTAAATATTGCGTTTATAGACCGCTTGGTCTAGGGTTGCCTTGTAATGGGTTGGGGCAGAATGCCTCGGTATCGAATACGTAATAATCAAAGGAAGTTTTTGTGACTGATAACGCTGCAGTGGAAGCTCGTCTTTTTACAAGCGAGTCCGTTACTGAGGGGCACCCAGACAAGATTTGTGACGCCATCTCGGATGCCATCTTGGATGCGCTTTTAGATAAGGATCCGGAGTCCCGCGTCGCCGTGGAAACCCTGGTCACCACCGGCCAAGTACACGTCGTGGGCGAAGTTCGCACCAATGCCTACGTGGAAATCCCGGCTCTCGTGCGCGAGACCCTGAAGTCCATCGGCTTTACCTCTTCCGATGTGGGCTTCGATGGCAATACCTGTGGCGTTAATATCGCCATCGGCGAGCAGTCGCAGGAAATCGGTGCTGGCGTGGATACCTCCACCGAGGCACGCGATCAGGGCGCGGATTATGACGAAGAAAATGACACCGCCGGCGCCGGCGACCAGGGCCTGATGTTTGGTTATGCTTCGAATGAAACCGCGGAGTACATGCCATTGCCCATCGCCTTGGCACACCGCCTGTCCCGCCGCCTGACCCAGGTGCGCAAAGAGGGTATTGTGGACCACCTGCGCCCGGACGGCAAGACCCAGGTGACCTTCGCATATACCGAGAACAATGAGCCGTCTCACCTGGATACGGTCGTTATTTCTACCCAGCACGATCCTGAGGTAGATAGTCAGTGGCTAGAAACCCACCTGCGCAGCGAGGTGTTGGAATGGGTTATCAAGGACGCCGGCCTTGATAAGTACTACACCGAGGACACCAACCTCTTGGTCAACCCTTCCGGCTCCTTCATTTTGGGTGGCCCGATGGGTGATGCAGGCCTTACCGGGCGCAAGATCATCGTGGATACCTACGGTGGCATGGCCCGCCACGGCGGCGGTGCTTTCTCCGGCAAGGACCCCAGCAAGGTGGACCGCTCTGCGGCCTACGCCATGCGTTGGGTGGCTAAGAATATCGTCGCCGCAGGCCTGGCAGACCGCGCAGAGGTGCAGGTGGCCTATGCCATCGGTCGCGCCAAGCCGGTCGGCCTATACGTCGAGACTTTCGGCACCGCGAAGCAGAACCTGACCGATGAGCACATTCAGGCTGCCGTTAATAAGGTCTTCGACCTTCGCCCAGCCGCCATCATCCGCGAATTGGATCTGCTGCGTCCTATTTACGGCCAGACCGCCGCCTACGGTCACTTCGGTCGCACCGACGTTGACCTGCCTTGGGAGCAGCTGGACCGCGTGGAGGAATTGCGCGCTGCCGCTGGTCTGTAGAATGTGGGCTTATGCCTAAGAAAACACCCGCCGCCCGGAAACCGGTCGCGCGGGTGTTGCCTCTTTTAGGGGTTGCCCACCTCGATCGGGGATTTGATTACCTGGTAGATGAGGCTGAATCCGATAGTGCCCAAGCCGGGGTGAAGGTACGCATTCGGTTCAATGGGCGCCTGGTGGATGCGATCATCGTCGAGCGCAAGCATGATTCCGACTTCGGTGGGCAGCTGCGCTTTATTGAGCGAGTCATCTCACCATTTCAGGTCTACCCACCGCAGCTGTCCCGGCTGGTAGAAGCCCTTGCGGATCGCTATGGCGGAATTTGCTCCGATATCATTCGCTCTGCCATTCCGCCGCGGCATGCAAAGGCGGAAGAAGCGGATTTGGATACGCCGTGGGAAGACCTCGGCGCAGCCAGCGAGCCCGATTTATCGGGGTGGTCTGCCTATCAGCATGGTGAAACATTTGTTGATTCCATCTTGGGCGGGAAATTAGCCCGCGCCGCATGGCAAATCGCTCCCGGCGATGAATGGGAAGATGCACTCGCGGCCTTAGCTGCCAAGGTCGCCTTGGGCGGGGGAGGTGTCCTTATCGTCGTCCCAGACCAAAAGGTAATCGATTCCTTGGAAAACGCCCTGCGCGCTGTCGTCGGGCCGAAACAAATCACGGTGCTTACCAATAGTATGGGCCCGCAGGCGCGTTATCGCCGGTACCTTTCGGCCTTGGTGGGCCAGGCGCGAATAGTCATTGGTACGCGCTCGGCGGCTTTTACTCCCGTGGAGAACCTGCAGCTGGCCGTCATTTTTGATGACGGCAACGATAACTTGGTAGACAATATCAAGCCCTACGTCCACGCCCGGGAGGTGCTTACCACCCGCTCTGCATTCGAAAATTGCAGCTTCATTGCGGCCAACCATTCGCGCACGGCAGAAACTCAATTATTGGTGGACTCTGGGTGGGCACACGACCTCGTGCCGAGTAGCTCAACCATAGAGGCACGCCGGCCCGATATTTTGGCCATTGGTGCCTACGGGCTGTCCATTTCCCGGGATTTGGAGGGCGGTACGACCTCTGTGCAAGCGCCGGCCTTTCAGGCAGCGCAGCAGGCCCTCGACCGCGGTGAACCGGTGCTTGTGCAGGTCCCGCGCAAGGGGTATGCGCCTATTTTGGCTTGTGGAAAGTGCCATTCTCCTGCGCGGTGCCGTCACTGCAACGGGCCATTGGGGTTGCCTCCGAGTTCCGAGCGCTCAAGCGAGGAGGCGGTCATGCCTACCTGCCGTTGGTGTGGGCGCATTGCCACCAACCACCGCTGTACCGAGTGCGGTTCGCCGCGCCTGCGCGCTATCGTTTTAGGCTCCGAACGCACCGCGGAGGAATTGGGGCGGGCCTTTCCCAATACATCCGTTGTGGTCTCCGGCGGCAATAAGGTTGTGGGCTCAATTGAGAATGCCCCTGCATTAGTGATTGCTACCCCGGGCGCTGAGCCGCGGGTGAAAGGCGGCGCCTATGGCGCGGCCCTCTTATTGGATGCAGGCACCTTATTGAATCGGCAGGATTTGCGCGCCACCGAGGACTGCCTGGCCAAATGGGCGCAGGCGGCCACCATGGTCAGGCCGCATTTCAAGGGCGGGCGCGTCATAATCGCCGCGGATCCGGAACTTCCCGTCGTGCGCCACTTCATGAGCTGGGACATGGTCGCGGCCGCTGCAGAAGAATTGCGTGCCCGGCGCGAGGTGCGCTTTCCACCAGCCGTGCACTTTGCCGCCATTGATGGGGCGGACGCGGCACTGGATTCCTTCGAGAAGCTGGTCGATCTGCCAGAGCACGCCGAGGTCTTAGGCCCGGTTCCGCTCCCGCCAGGGGACAGCCTTCCCGGGGAATACGATGCGGACCGCTTTGGCCCACCGCAACGCTTGGTGGTTCGCGCCCCGCTGGGGCCGCGATCGCAGCTTGGGCGCGCATTGCGCAAGGCTAATGCGGCGCGCAGCGCCCGGAAGGATGAATTGCCACTACGCATCATGGTCGATCCCATTCACGTGGGTTAGAAGTGCGCATAGACTTAAGCGGTTAGGCAGTACAAGAGAAAGGGATAAATCAGTGGCGGAATTAGACATCAGGCTCTACGGGGATCCCGTACTGAGCACGCGGGCCGAAGAGATTACGACCTTTGATTCCAGCCTGCGCACGCTGGCGCAGAACATGTTGGAAACTATGGATGCCGCCGGTGGGGTGGGGCTCGCGGCGAACCAAGTGGGCATTCTCAAGCGCATCTTTGTCTATGACTGCTCACATACGCAGACCGGGTTGCGCGGGGCTCTGATTAACCCCGTGTGGACGTCTTTGGGAGAGGACATGCAGACTGGCCCGGAAGGCTGCCTATCCATTCCTGGGATTCGCGCCGATACGCCGCGGCACAATCGGGTATTTGTCTCTGGGCGCGATGTAGAAGGCAGGCCGGTGGGAATGGTGGCCTCCGGCCTTTTGGCGCGGTGCATTCAGCATGAAACCGATCACCTTGACGGGGTGTTATTCCTGCGCCGGCTTGGTGACGACGACCGCAAGACCGCCATGCGTACCATCCGCGAAGCCGATTGGTTTAATACCGCGGGCTAGGCGAGCTTCGGCAACGCAGGCGGGGTCGTTGTACCCTAGAATTTTCACCCGAGACCTCGAGGAGACTCATCCAATATGCGGATTATTTTTGCCGGCACCCCAGAACCGGCGGTGGTGGCATTGGAGAAATTGCTTGCCTCCAGCCACGAAGTGGTAGCGGTCATTACCCGGCCCGATGCGAAGAAGGGCAGGGGCCGCAGCCTTCACCCGAGCCCGGTAAAGGCGCTGGCGCAAGAGCACGGCATCGAGGTGCTGACCCCATCCACGCTGCGGCCTGGCACGGAAGATGGCGATAACCTGCGCCAGCGCTTGGCCGAGCTGCAGCCAGAGGCCATCCCGGTGGTGGCCTATGGCAATCTCATTAGCAAGGATCTCTTGGATGTCGCGCGCCATGGTTGGGTCAACCTGCACTTTTCCCTCCTTCCCGCCTGGCGTGGCGCGGCACCGGTACAAGCGGCTATCGCGGCAGGCGATGATATTACCGGCGCATCCACCTTCCGGATCGAAGAAGGCCTGGATACAGGCCCGGTATTCGCCACGGTCACAGAAGGCATCACTGGGACGGATACCGCAGACGATCTGCTCACCCGGCTCGCGTATTCCGGGGCAGATCTCCTAGTAGCCACCATGGATGGGCTCGAGGCCGGCACGCTGGAGCCGCAGGCCCAAAAAGGAGAGGCCACCTATGCGCCGAAAATCTCTACCGCGGCAGCGCGCATCGACTGGGCGCAGCCAGCCTTTGCCATTGACCGGCATATCCGCGCCCACTCCCCGGGCCCGGGCGCATGGACGCTGCTTGACGATGCCCGCCTCAAGGTCGGCCCGGTTCGCGTTACCGAGGGCATCGACAAGCACCTAGCGCCTGGCGAGGCGCTGATTAACAAGGATGCGGTGTATATCGGGACCGCGACGCAGCTGGTGCAGCTGGATAGGATTCAGCCACCGGGTAAAAAGATGATGAATGCGGCCGATTGGGCGCGTGGATTAGGAAAGAACGCAGAGGTGAGGTTCCAGTGACTGGTGGATTCCGCTCCCGCAGTAAGTCCGGCGACAAGGCGCCGGAGGCTAAACAACACGGCAAGAACGGCGCGCCCCAACGCGGTAATGCGCAGCGTGGCAGTGCGCAGCGCGGCCAAGGCCAGCGTGGGCCCTCCCAACGTGGATCCGCCCAGCGTGGTCGGGGCATGCAGGACCAGCGCAACCGCGACCACCGGGATAACCGAGGAAACCGAGATAATCGGAATGCGGGCACAAAGAACACGGGCGCGGGGAAAACACTGGTGCAGGCCGCCATCGACCAGGGCGTGGATCCGGCCCGCGCCGTTGCCTTCGATGTGGTGCGCCGGGTAAGCGAAGAAGATGCGTTTGCCAACCTCGTCCTGCCCAAGGCCCTGCGAAAGCAGAAACTTTCTGGCCGCGATGCCGCATTCGCCACGGAGATTACCTATGGCACCCTGCGCACCTTGGGTGTGCTCGATGCGGTGATCGCGCAGTGTTCTTCGCGCGAGCTTGAGTCAATCTCGTCGATGGTCATCGATGCCCTGCGCCTGGGCACCTACCAGGTGCTGTATACGCGCGTAGAACCCCACGCGGCGGTAGATACCTCCGTCCGGCTCGTCGTGGCGGGCGGGGAAGAAAAAGCTAAGGGATTCGCCAATGGCATCTTGCGCACCATTACCCGCACGCCGCCGAACGAGTGGCTCAAGCGGCTGGCCCCAGAAGGCGAGGTTGCAAGCCTGGCCTTTAGGCATGCGCACCCAACGTGGATCGCGGAGTCTTTTGCCCGCGTTGTAGACCCCGAGGAATTGCCGGCTGCCCTAGCAACGGATTCCGAGCGCCCGAGCGTGCATTTGGTGGCACGTCCAGGCGAAATTTCTGCCGAGGAATTGGCGCTGATTACCGGAAACGAAGAAGGTACCTATTCGCCCTACGCGGTGTATATGGATTCCGGGGATCCAGGCCAATTGGAACCGGTCCAGCAGGGAATGGCCGCGGTACAAGATGAAGGCTCACAGCTTATCGCCCGCGCGGTCTGCGAGGTGCCCGTCAGCGGTACCGACCAGGGACGCTGGCTCGACCTGTGCGCAGGCCCGGGCGGCAAGGCGGCCCTGATGGGGGCCTTGGCGCGCATCGAATCCGCGCACGTCGATGCGGTAGAAGTATCGCCGCACCGCGCGAAACTGATTGAAAAGACGGTGCAGGGGTTGCCGGTGACCGTCCACGTGGCCGATGGCCGCAACCCAGAGGTCGGCTCGGGATTCGATCGCATCTTGGTGGACGCGCCGTGTTCGGGGCTGGGCGCATTGCGTCGCCGCCCAGAGGCACGCTGGCGGAAATCTGAAGCCGATATTGCCGAGCTTTCGACACTGCAATTCGAGCTGTTGTCCTCTGCCCTCAAGCTCGTGCGGCCGGGCGGGGTCGTAGTCTATTCCACGTGTTCGCCGGACCTTCGCGAAACCCGCGCCATCGTGGACCAGGCGGTAGAAAAGCTGGGTGCACAGGAGCTAGATGCGCGGGAATTTATCCCAGATATGGGCAATGTGGGCAAAGAAAAATCCGTTCAAATGTGGCCGCACCGCCACGGCACCGATGCCATGTTCATGGCGGTATTGCGGCGCGGCGATGAGGAAGGGAGCTAGAATTAACGGTATGCCTGCACCACTTATTTCTCCGTCAATTTTGGCTGCTGACTTCGCGCGGTTGGGTGAACAACTAGAGGCCATTTCCAACGCTGATTGGATCCATGTAGACATCATGGACGGGCACTTTGTCTCCAACCTTTCCTTTGGCCCGGATATTACGGCCACGGTGAGAAAGTCCACGGATAAGCCGCTTGACGTGCACCTGATGATTGAGGAGCCGGCGAAATGGGTGGAGACCTACATCAAGGCCGGTGCCACCACTATCATTTTCCACGTGGAGGCGGTAGAGGATGAGGTCGCCGCGGTGGACTTGGCCCACAAGATCCGGGACCTAGGTGCGCGTGCGGCCTTTTCCATCAAACCGGATACGCCCATCGAGCCGTGGCTAGACAAGCTGCATCACTTCGATGAGGTGCTGGTCATGTCCGTAGAGCCAGGTTTTGGCGGCCAGAAATTTATGCCCGACATGCTGGATAAGGTCCGCGCCCTGCGCGAGAGCATCGACCAGCAGAATCTCGATACCATCATTGAGATCGACGGCGGTATCGATCCGGATACCATTGCCTTGGCAGCCGAGGCCGGATGCGATTCCTTCGTGGCGGGATCGGCCGTATTCAAAAGCGATGATCCAGCGCAGGCGGTGGAAGAACTGCGCGCGCTTGCGGCGCGTTCATAATGGCCGGCGCGATGGATGAAACCAACGTGTCCGAAGCATTGGTCCAGGCCATGCAGGCCGGTGCGGCGGTGCGCGGTACCACGAGCCCCAATCCACCGGTAGGTGCGGTGATTTTGTCAGCAACCGGCGCCGTTGCGGGCATTGGTGCGACCCAGCCGGTGGGTGGCGCCCACGCGGAAGTCATGGCGCTGCGCGCGGCCGGCGAGAAAGCCCGCGGCGGTACGGCCGTGGTCACCCTGGAGCCCTGCGCGCATACGGGAAGGACGGGTCCCTGTGCCACGGCGCTTATCGATGCCGGAATTGCCCGCGTGTACTACTTGCATGCCGATCCCACGCCACAAGCAGGCGGGGGAGCGCAGGCCCTGGCCGCCGCCGGGGTGGAGGTGGGCGAGCTCACCGCACCGGATGGCGTCGAAGACGCGGTGCATGCCTGGTTGCGTGCGGTAAAACTGCAGCGCCCGCACGTCACCCTGAAATTTGCGCAGACCTTAGATGGGTTTACCGCTGCCGCCGATGGCACGAGCCAGTGGATCACCGGGCCTAAGGCCCGCGAGTGGGTTCACGCCGATAGGGCGCGGCGCGATGCCATCATCATCGGCACCGGCACCGCGCTTGCCGATAACCCCTCCCTTACCGCGCGCTTTAGCGATGGGAGTCTGCGCGAGCATCAGCCGCGCCGCGTGGTCATCGGCAAGCGCGAGCTCCAGGCCGCCGGTGAGAAGGCCTCGCACCTGCAGCGGCTGGGTTTTGAACAATATGACACCATCGAGGGCGCGCTGAAGGAGCTGTATGCCAGCGGCGCCCGCGACGTCTTGGTTGAAGGCGGAGCTGGTCTGGCCCGGAGCTTCATCGAGGCCGGTGTCGTGGATGCACTCGCGGCGTATATTGCCCCTATCCTGTTAGGCCAGGGGCGCGGGGTTCTGGCGAATGCGGTGGCGCATACGCTTGCCGATGCCCCACGTTTTACCACCGTGCGCACCACCAGCCTCGGGCCCGATGTCCTCGTAGAATACGAGGCGCGGAACGAGCGTTAAAAGATTAGATAATTTAGAGATAAATACAAGGGGAATCATTGTTTACAGGGCTAGTACAAGAGCTAGGAACGGTGGCCGCACTAGAACCGCAGGCGGATGCACTGCGGTTGAGCATCCGCGCACCGCAGACGGTGAGTGACGCGCACCTAGGGGATTCCATTGCCATCAATGGCGTGTGCCTTACCATCGCGGAATTGGATGGGGATATTTTCTGCGCCGATGTGATGCGAGAATCTTTGGACCGGACGGGACTCGGTCAGCTGGAAGAAGGCGCGCGGGTGAATGTCGAGCCGGCAGTACTGCCCACCACGCGGCTGGGTGGACACATTATGCAGGGCCATGTCGATGGCACGGCACGGTTGGTCACGCGCGAGCATTCGGAGCACTGGGACGTGCTGCGCTTTAGCTTGCCCCGCGAGCTTACCCAGTACGTCGTGGAAAAGGGCTCTATTGCGGTCAACGGTACGTCTTTGACGGTCAGCGCCGTAGGTAAGGACTGGTTTGAGGTCTCCCTTATTCCCACCACCTTGCGGGAGACGACGCACGGAGAATCTCAGCCCGGCAATATCGTAAACCTCGAGGTGGATGTGCTGGCGAAGTATGTAGAAAAGATGCTTCACCCCGAATCCGGAATTGCTCAAGCAAAGGACTAGACTGCTAGGTTATGTTCGCGACTGAAGAGAGCATCCATTTTGATGCCATCGATCACGCCATTGCGGAGATTGCTGCCGGCAAGCCGGTCATCGTCATGGATGATGAAGGACGGGAAAACGAAGGGGATCTAATCTTTGCCGCGGAGCTGGCAACCCCGGAACTGGTCGCGTTTATGGTGCGGTATTCCTCCGGGTACGTCTGCGCCTCATTAATGCCGGAAGATTGCCAGCGGCTCGATTTGCCGCCGATGATGGCGCAGAATCAGGACGTGCGCCAGACCGCCTATACGGTCACCGTGGATGCGGCAACGGGCTCTACCGGGATTTCTGCGGCCTCCCGCGCAGAAACCATCCGCCGCTTGGCTGATTCTTCGACTCGCTCCAGCGACTTTACTCGGCCAGGCCACGTCGTCCCGCTGCGCGCGCGACCCGGCGGGGTATTAGAGCGCGATGGGCACACCGAAGCCGCCGTCGATTTGGCACGCCTTGCAGGCCTTCGTCCCGCCGGCGTGCTGTGTGAAGTCGTATCAGAAGAAGACCCGACGGATATGGCCCGCGGGCCGGAACTGCGCCGTTTTGCCGATAAGCACGGCCTCGCACTGATCTCTATCGCGCAGCTTATTGAGTGGCGCCGCCACCACGAGGTGCAAACCCAGCGCGCGGTGGAAACCCACCTGCCCACAGAGTATGGCGAATTCACCGCGATTGGTTACCGGCATGACCTTGACGGCCAAGAACATATTGCCTTAATCGCCGGCGATCCCGCGCAGCTTCGCGGTGCCCGCGATATTGTGGTGCGCGTGCACTCTGAGTGCCTTACCGGCGATGTCTTTGGCTCGCGCCGGTGCGACTGCGGTCCCCAATTGCAAGAATCCCTGCGCAAGGTGCAGGAAGCCGGCAGCGGGGTAGTAATTTACCTGCGCGGCCACGAAGGCCGCGGAATCGGATTGGTGCACAAGCTCCAGGCGTACCGCCTCCAGGACGAGGGCTGGGATACGGTCGACGCCAATTTGGAACAAGGCCTGCCAGAAGATGCCCGGGAGTATTCCGTGGCGGGCCAGATCCTGAAGGACCTTGGGGTGGAATCGGCACAACTGTTGACCAATAACCCGCACAAGGGGGAAGGGCTCGCCGGATTCGGCATCGAAGTCAGCCAACATATCCCACTTACCATCGCCGCCAACGCCGATAATATTCGGTATCTGCGGACCAAACGCGACCGCATGGGCCACGATCTTCCGCAGGTGGCACAGTGGGACGCGCAGCACGAAGGAGAATTAGGCAAATGAGTAAAGAAGGATTACCCGCTATCGCGCAGGTAGATGCGCGCGGCCTCCGCGTCGCGGTCGTGACCGCAACGTGGAACGAAGAGGTCTGCGATCAGCTGCACCAGCAGGCAGTGGAGACTGCCCGTGCAAATGGGGCAGAAGTCGCAGAATTCCGGGTCGTTGGTTCCCTGGAATTGGGCGTGGTTGTTCAGGCAGCCGCGCGGAAATTCGATGCCGTCGTTGCCTTGGGGTGCGTCATCCGCGGTGGCACTCCGCACTTTGATTATGTCTGCGATTCCGTCACCCAAGCCCTAACGCGCATCTCCTTGGATGAATCGACGCCGATTGGCAATGGTGTCTTGACCGTCAATGACCAGCAGCAGGCCATCGACCGCGCAGGATTCCCTGACTCGGCGGAAAATAAGGGCGCAGAATCCATGATCGCGGCTTTAGACACCGCGTTGCAATTGCGTAGACTAAACGCAGAATATTAATAAAAGGCCAATCGAAATCCTGACCATTGACCGGCAGGCAGGACTTCCAGAGGAGTAAAGCACATGAATGAGGCCGCAGCTTCGAATGAATCCCAACCGCGCCGCACCCTTAGCGATGCGGAGGTATTGGCCTATACCAGCGCGGATCCCTTCGCACGGACAACGTCGAAGCCGTGGGAATATAGCGCCAAGTCCCCGTTCTTGCGCAAGATTGCCATCGGTTGGGTCATTCTTGTCATGGCCATCCATATTTTTATGGGTGTTACGCTCGATATTTCCTTTACCGGTGCGCACGTGACCACTATCGACAAATTCGCCTTTCCTGGTGTCGGCGTAGTCATTTCCATCTTGTCGTGGATTGCTCTCAACCGGCCGCGGCTGCAGGCCAACGAAGATGGGGTAGAGGTGCGCAATATCATCGGCACGCGTTTTTACCCGTGGCAGGTGGTCTACGGGCTGTCTTTCCCCGTCGGCCAGCGCATGGCCCGCCTTGAGCTGCCTGAATTTGAGGCCGTGCCCGTGTGGGCATTGCAATCCGGCGATAAAGATACCGTGATCACAAAAGTCCGTGACTTCCGCGATCTGGAAGCCAAATACATGCCGCAGGATTAAGCATTGGCAGATCCAACGACCTATCGCCCCGCCCCGGGAACCATTCCGACGGAGCCGGGTGTATATAAGTTCCGCGATGAGAACCGGCGCGTCATTTACGTAGGCAAGGCCAAAAACCTGCGGGCGCGCCTGTCTAATTATTTCCAAGACATTACGCAGCTGCACCCGCGCACGCGGCAGATGGTGCTGACCGCCAGCTCCGTGGAATGGACAGTTGTTGCCAGCGAAGTTGAAGCGCTGCAGCTGGAATATACCTGGATCAAGCGGTTCGATCCGCACTTTAACGTCATGTACCGCGACGACAAGACGTATCCCATGCTTGCCGTCTCCGTGGGAGAGGTCGTCCCGCGCGCTTTTTTCTACCGCGGCCCCCGGCGCAAGGGAGTGCGGTACTTTGGCCCCTATTCCCATGCCTGGGCTGTGCGCGAAAGCCTCGATCTGCTCACCCGCGTCTTCCCCATGCGCACGTGTTCTAAAGGCGTATATAACCGGCATGAGCGGCTGGGGCGCCCGTGCCTTTTGGGATACATCGGCAAGTGCGATGCACCCTGTATCGGACGGGTGAGCAAAGAAGAACACCGCGAGACCGTCAATGAGCTGGTTTCGTTCATGAATGGCAATACGGCTGGTGTTAGGCGCAAGCTGGTCAAAGACATGGAGGCTGCCGCTGAAAACCTCGAATTTGAGCGTGCGGCTAGATTGCGCGATGATCTTGGGGCCATCGATAAGATCATGGAGCAGCAAGCAGTTGTCTTTGCCGATGGCACCGATGCCGATCTGATTGCGTTTAATTCCGATGAGTTGGAAGCCGCCGTCCAAATCTTTCACGTACGCGGCGGCAGGATCCGCGGCCAGCGCGGCTGGGTCGTTGAACGCGCCGGTGACCAGGCAACCTCTGAGCCCATCGAGGAGGGCCAACCCGATCCGGCCTTGCCCGCCTTGGTGCAAAACTTCCTCATCCAGTTTTACTCCGATGCCGTGGAGCGAGAAGAACAAGAAGCTCGTGAGGATGCAGCTTTAGCTGCGGATGTGCCACGACGCGGCGTTGACCAGGAATCGCACATGGAACAGCGCCATGTCCACGTCATACCGCGTGAGATTTTGGTCCAAGCCATGCCGGAAGAATCCGATCAAGTGGTCTCCCTCTTGGAAGAGCTGCGTGGCGCGCGCGTTGATCTGCGCGTACCCCAACGAGGCGATAAGCGTTCGCTCATGGATACCGTGGAAAAGAACGCCAAGGAGCAACTACGCCAGCATAAGCTCAAGCGCGTCGGTGACCTTACCGCGCGGTCCGCGGCGCTGCAGGACATCCAGGATGCCTTGGGAATGGACCAGGCACCGCTGCGCATCGAGTGCACCGATATTTCGCATATCCAAGGCACCGATGTCGTCGCCTCCCTGGTGGTTTTTGAAGACGGCATTCCAAAGAAGTCCGATTACCGGCGCTACCGCATCAAGGAGGCAGCCGGCGATGGGCATTCCAATGACGTTGGCTCCATTGCGGAGATCACACGCCGTCGGTTTAAGCGACACAACCAAGATAAATTAGCGAACCCGGACGAGGAAAAGGAAGAATCGTCCTTCGCGGAAGAAAAAGTCGCAGAAGAATCCGCCGAGGCAGGTCGCCGCTTTGCCTATCCTCCTCAGCTCTTCATCGTGGACGGCGGCGCGCCCCAGGTGGCGGCGGCACAAGAGGTATTTGATGAATTGGGCATCGTCGATGTCACCCTCGTGGGTCTGGCCAAGCGTTTGGAGGAAATCTGGGTGCCAGGGGATGATGAACCGGTGATTCTGCCGCGCAATTCCCAGGCGCTATTTTTGCTGCAGCAAATTCGCGATGAGGCGCACCGCTTTGCCATTACCTACCACCGGCAACAGCGTTCTAAGCGCATGCGTTCCTCGGCGCTCGATGCAATTCCGGGGCTTGGGCCGCAACGCCGGACGGATTTGGTCAAGCATTTTGGCTCCGTCAAAAAGCTCAAGGCGGCCACGGTGGATGAGATCTGCGAGGTAAACGGGTTCGGGCCGAAACTGGCCCAGACTGTCTACGATAAGTTGCACGACGCACAGTAAATAAGCAGCTTTCCGGCAGAAGTCCAGAGCGCGAAAACGCTAGACTGGTGGGCATGACGCACTTCGACACTCCGCCCATCTTGATTACCGGCATGTCCGGCGGCGGGTTGAGCTCCGCCGCCAAGGTTTTTGAGGACAAGGGCTACTATGTGGCGCATAATATCCCGCCGCGCGCCATTGTGGATCTGTGGAAATTGTGCAACGAGGAAGAAACACCCGTTGAAAAGGTCGCCGCGGTAACGGACGTGCGGTCTCGCATGTTTCCGGGTTCCCTCATGGAAACCATCGATGAGCTAACGGCATTGGGCATGAAACCCACCGTTCTGTTTCTCGATGCACGCGATGACGTGCTCATCCGTCGCTTCGACTCCGTGCGGCGCACCCACCCTTTGCAGGGCGACGATACCTTAAAGGTGGGCATCCAACGCGAACGCCAAGTGGTGGCGGAAATTCGAGATCGCTCCGATATCATCATTGATTCCACGAACCTCTCGATTCATGACTTGCGCCGAGCTATCGAAGCTGCGTTTGGCGAATTTCAAAATACCAACCAGCACGTCACGGTGGAATCGTTTGGTTTTAAGAATGGTTCCCCGCGCGATGCGGATATCGTCGTCGACGTGCGCTTTTTGCCCAATCCTTACTGGATTCCGGAGCTGCGCGGCTGCCGCGGTACAGATGCGCCTGTGGCGGATTATGTCCTGTCGCAGCCTGCCGCACAGAAATTCGTGGATAATTTTGTCGCCATGTTTTCTACCATGCTGGAGGGATACCGGCACGAGGGCAAGAACTTCATCACCGTGGGCGTCGGCTGCACGGGCGGGCATCACCGCTCGGTTGCGGTAGCAGAGGACATCGCCAAGCGCCTGCGCGCCAATGACACCCTTGACGTCAGCATTTTGCACCGGGATATCGCCCGCAATTAGGGCTGAGGAGCATTAAAAACTGTATGAAACACCCTTCTCATATGGTCTGCCTTGGCGGCGGCCATGGTCTTTATCAAACACTTTTATCCGCTCGGCGCAGCAATGCGGCGGATATTTCTGCCATCGTGACGGTTGCAGATGATGGCGGATCCTCGGGGCGCCTGCGCCGGGAATTGGACATTATTCCGCCCGGTGACCTGCGCATGGCGTTGGCGGCGCTAGCCGATGACAATCGCATAGGCGAGCTGTGGGGCAAGACCCTCCAGCATCGCTTCGGCGGCAATGGCGCCATGGCGGGCCACGCCGTGGGCAACCTCATGATCGCCGGTTTGACCGGGGTTTTGGGCGATTACCAGGCTGCTTTGGACGCGGTAGCAGAGCTTACGCACTCGCACGGGCGGGTCATCCCCGTGGTCCCGCATCCCTTAGAGATTGAGGCTGATGTCTCAGGGCTTGACGATGACCCCCGGGTCATGCGCCAGGTCCGCGGCCAGGTCGCGGTGGCATCGACGCCGGGGCATGTGCGGCGCGTGCGAATCCTGCCTGAAGCCCCGGAAGCCAATCCCGCCGCGCTGGAGGCTATTAGGCATGCAGATCTTATTACCATCGGTCCAGGATCCTGGTTTAGTTCGGTATTACCGCATACCTTGGTGCCAGAAATCGTCCAGGCTATTTCTGAGTCCAATGCTTTGCGCGTCGTGATGCTCAACCTGTCAGCCGAACCGGGAGAAACCCAAGGCTTTTCCGCGGAGCGCCACGTGCACGTGCTGGCTCGTCACGCCCCAGATCTACGCATCGACCGCATCGTCCTAGATGCGGCAGCGCTGCCAAATGAGAGCGAACGGGTATATGTACAGCGCGCTGCGCAAGCCTTGGGCGCACGCGCGGTATTTGCAGATGTCAGTATCCAGGATGACAATGGACAGCGATTGATGAAACACGATCCAGACAAACTTTCTTCTGTCATCGTGGATCTTTATAACGAGTACCGGCGGGCCTAGCTAAGTTCAGGCCAGCCAGTCCTCAGGGCGCGGGACACGGTAAAATGAGAAAATTCCGTTTCCCACGCAGTAGTTGGTGTGCGTGGGACCGTGCATTGCACAAGCGTCATTCGTGACTGTGACAGAGAAATGGGGCGAACTAGGTGACCACACCGTTGACCGAACAGGTCAAAGAAGAACTAGCGGCGGTTGGCGTGACACGTCAGTCCGCGCGCGCTGCGGAGCTCGCATCGATCCTGCGCTTTGCCGGAGAAGTAGATGTCTCTGGTGAGAGCATGGCCTATGAGCTGGAGCTTGATAACCAGGCTATTGCGCAGCGCATCCTCGTGGCTTTAGACGAGCTCTACGGCATCGAAGCGGAAAGCCACGTTGTCGGCCCTGCGGGGACGGTGAAGAAATCGCGCGTCATCGTGCGCATCACTAAAGGGGCAAAGGAGCTTACCCGCCGCCTTGGCCTGATTACCCGCTCCGGTCACGCCGTGGTGGGGCTTCCGCCGCAGGTCATTTCCGGCACCGTGGCTGATAGCGAGGCGGCGTGGCGCGGTGCCTTCCTTGCGCACGGTAGCCTGACGGAACCCGGGCGTTCTTCAGCATTGGAAGTCAGTTGCCCCTGCCAGGAGGCCGCGTTGGCACTCGTGGGATGCGCACGGCGCCTGGGAATTTCCGCAAAGACTAAAGAGACCCGCGGCGAAGATCGCGTGGTCGTCCGCGACGGCGATGCCATTGGCGCGTTGCTTACCCGCATGGGCGCGCAAGTGACCCGCCTGTCTTGGGAAAAGAAGCGGGTAAAGCGCGAAGCGCACGATACATCGCGCCGGTTGGATAATTTTGATGATGCCAACCTGCGCCGCTCGGCACGGGCCGCCGTCACCGCCGCGGCGCGCGTAGATAGGGCGATGGAAATTTTGGGGGATGACGTTCCTGAGCACCTAGCCGATGCCGGCCGCTTGCGCGTGCAGCACCGCGAGGCCTCGTTGGAGGAGCTCGGCAGGCTGGCGGATCCGCCTATGACCAAAGATGCGGTGGCAGGGCGCATTCGGCGCTTATTATCCATGGCGGATAAGCGGGCCGAAGAACTGGACATCCCCGATACTAATGAGTCCATCTCAGATGATCTTTTTGGTGACTCTTAGTCGCGGGGCACGATTGGCTCTGGAACTTTGAACCACGAAAGGCGGGAAGGAAAGCATTGAGGTGCTTTCTCTCCCGCCTTTTGTTGCGTCGCGGCTGAGGCGCTTATAGCCAGTGGTGGCTTGCGTTTTATGGGACCAAGAAGCCCAGGACGTTGGTCATCAAGAAGACGATGACACAGACAACGGCCAAGAACGCGATGGAGTAGCCCACGACGTTTTTCAGGATGACAGATTCCTTGCCTTCCATGGATACGGCGGTTGCCGCAATGGCCAGGGACTGCGGCGAAATCATCTTACCCACAACACCACCGGCGGTATTGGCAGCCAGCATGAGGTCAGGGTTGACGCCAATGCGGTCAGCGGCCGCAACCTGCAGGTTGCCAAAGAGCGCGTTTGCGGAGGTATCGGAGCCGGTCACCGCGGTACCAATCCAGCCCAGCACGGGTGCGAATAGCGCGAAGATGGAACCGGCGGAGGATACGAATTCACCGATAGCAATGGTCTGGCCCGAATAGTTCATCGTGTAGGCCAAAGCGAGGACCAAAACGATGGTCAGCCCAGAGAACTTCATGCGGTTGGCAACCTCACCGAAGGCCTGCACGGGTTGGGCGAAGCTGAGCTTGTAGCGGCCGTTCTCGTTCCAGAAGTGGTAAACGATGGCCACAATAATGCCGGAGAGCAAGAGCAAGGTACCGGGGTTGCCAAAGACATTGAAGCTAAAGCTGGTGTCCATGGCTTCGCCGTTGGTGCCGATGACGGTGCCATCCAGCAGCGGCCACGCGAATTTCAGCTTCCAGAAGCCGAAGATCGCTGGGGCTGCGGTCGCGATTGCAAATACTGCGGTAACGACGGCGTAGGGCAGCAGGGCCATCCAGATGCGGCGGCCATTGAGGTCGGTCGACGTTTCTGCGGCGGGCAGCTCCATGCGCTCGCGCAGCTCGGTAACACCGCGTGGCTTCCACACGCGGAGGAAGATAAAGGCGGCACCCAAGGATACGATGCAGGCAATAACGTTGGTGAGTTGGTAAGCAAAGAAGGTTGCGGTCAGCCACTGCGCGCCGGCAAAGGAAATGCCGATGACCGCGGCGGCGGGCGCCGTTTCCTTCACACCGCGCATGCCGTCCAGGATGAATGCGATAAGGAACGGGACGATCGCGGCGATGACCAACACCTGCAGGGCAATAAGGCCTGCGATATCTTGGGTTTGCTCAGCGGTACGTCCGCCAACCTCACCGGCGGTGGTGACCGGAATGCCGACCGCGCCGAATGCCACGGGGGCGGTATTAGCAATGAGGACCACCGTCGCTGCGCGCAGCGGCTTGACGCCGAGCGCCATAATCATCGTGGCGGTGATGGCAACGGGGGCGCCGAAGCCCGCAAGGGCCTCAAGGAGGCCACCGAAACAGAAGGCGATGAGCATCGACTGGATGCGGATATCGCCATCGCCTAAGAGGTCAAAGGTCTTACGCAAATCCTCGAAACGGCCTGAGGCGACCGTGATCTCGTAGAACCAAATCGCGGTGATGATAACCCAGACGATGGGCAAGAGGCCGAAGAGTCCACCGCGGACCGCGGAGGACAGTGCCATATCCACGGGCATCGCAAAGGCGACTATGGCAAGGATGATAGAGGTCGCAAGGGCGACGGCTCCTGAAGTATGTGCGCGGGCTTTAAAGCCCATCAACATAATGAAAAAGGCTACGAGGGGGAGAATCGCCACGAGCGCGGTAAGCCCAAGACTGTCTCCCACAACAAAGGTGTTTATCTCAAACATTGAGTATCCTCGATTCTAACGGGGGTACTATCGCAGGCGCATTCGGTCTGCGAGGGATGTAAATTTATTGCCCACGCGTTTCAGGTGAGAGATTAGCGCCCAGCGAATGCCCGAGTGCTACCTGGAACACAGTGAGTTAGCGCAAGCATATCGCGTCATAAACGCTGGGGTGTGATTTGGGTTAAGTTAATTTATACCACTGTGTCTTTGAGGGACTGGTGTGCGATGAAGCAGGGGAACGCCTATGTGTAGTGATATATCACACATTAACAGTGTAAAGCCCACAAGAACCAACTTAAACGGGCTTGAACAGCCTGAATATTCGGGAAAACAAAAATACTCGGGAAGATTGTACGCCTAGATCGGAAAACTTTCAGATCCTGCGTTGTCAGGCTTGCAGCCCACTGCACGCGCTATGAAGGCTCTGTAGTATTGCGGTTGTTGGGCAAAGCCTCGGGCACCTTACTCACCCAGAGCAGTAAAGTACTCGAAGGACCCGCGGTAGGCCCATAGAAATAATTACTCGACTCTTTGAGGAGATTTACAGTGACTACCCGCGTAGGCATTAACGGCTTTGGCCGCATTGGTCGTAACTTTTTCCACGCTGTTAACCGGACCGACAACGACCTTGAGATCGTTGCCGTCAACGATCTGACCGATAACCAGACCCTCTCTAACCTGTTGAAGTACGACTCCGTACTGGGTCGCTTCGACGGCGAGATTACCTACGACGATGACTCCATCACCGTCAATGGCAATCGCATCCAGGTCTTCAACGAGAAGGACCCGAAGAACCTGAAGTGGGGAGAGCTGGACGTGGACCTCGTTATCGAGTCCACCGGCCTGTTCACCAACGGTAACGACGCAAAGGCTCACATCGAGGCTGGTGCCAAGAAGGTCATCATTTCCGCCCCTGGTAAGGAAGTTGACGCAACCTTCGTCTACGGTGTTAACTCCGACACCTACGACCCTGCTAACCACAACGTTATTTCCGCAGCTTCCTGCACCACCAACTGCCTGGCCCCTATGGCCAAGGTCTTGAATGACAAGTTCGGTGTGGAAAAGGGCCTGATGACCACCGTTCACGCTTATACCGGTGACCAGCGTCTGCAGGACGCTCCTCACAAGGACCTGCGTCGTGCCCGCGCCGCAGCCGTCAACTTGGTGCCTACCTCCACCGGTGCAGCAAAGGCCGTGTCCCTGGTCCTGCCTGAGCTGGAAGGCAAGCTGGACGGTTACGCAATGCGCGTTCCGGTCATCACCGGTTCCGCAACCGACCTGACCTTCACCGCTTCCCGCGACGTCACCGTTGAGGAAATCAACGCGGCACTGAAGGAGGCAGCTGAAGGCGAGCTGAAGGACACCCTCGCATACACCGAGGATCCCCTAGTTTCCACTGACATCGTAACCTCCCCGCACGGCTGCATCTTCGATGCCGGCATGACCAAGGTCTCCAACGGCAACTTGGTCAAGGTTCTGGGTTGGTACGACAACGAGTGGGGCTACACCTCCCAGCTCGTCCGCATGACCAACTTGGTTGCAGAAAAGCTCTAAAGTTCTAATACAGAGCAGCCCTTAATGCGATACCGGCCACAACGAACGCCCTGACGGCACGACGTTGTGGCCGGTATCATTTTATGTAGCAACCTTAACTGCAGAATCCACTTTAAAAGGAGTAACACATGGCTTTTAAGACCCTAGATAACCTGCTAGAAGAAGGCGTAGAGGACCGCCACATTCTGGTTCGTTCTGACTTCAACGTGCCGCTGGATGATGACGGAAATATCACCGACCCCGGCCGCATCACCGCATCTCTTCCCGCGATTAAGGCTCTTGTCGAAGGCGGCGCGAAGGTCATCCTTTCCGCCCACCTCGGCCGCCCCAAGGGTGAGGTAAATTCCAAGTACTCCCTGGCTCCTGTCTCAGAAGCGTTGTCCGAGGCCCTAGATCAGTACGTTGCCTTGGCCAACGACGTCACCGGGGAAGACGCTCACGAGCGCGCAAACGGGCTAAACAGCGGCGATGTCATGCTGATAGAAAATGTCCGCTTCGATCCTCGCGAGACCTCCAAGGATGAGGCAGAGCGTGGCGAATTCGCCGACGAGCTCGTCGCCCTGGCTGCTGATAATGGCGCATTCGTCTCCGATGGCTTCGGCGTTGTGCACCGCGCGCAGACCTCGGTATATGACGTCGCCAAGCGCCTGCCCGCCTACGCCGGCAAGCTGGTGGAAAAGGAATTGGACGTATTGTCCACCGTGGCAAAGGATCCGGCGCACCCATACGTCGTTGTACTGGGTGGGGCAAAGGTCTCTGACAAGCTTGGCGTTATCGAAGCACTTGCTGGAAAGGCCGATAAGATCATCATCGGCGGCGGCATGTGCTACACCCTGCTGGCAGCCAAGGGCTACAACGTTCAGGAGTCCTTGCTGCAAGAGGACCAGATCGAAAACTGCAAGAGCCTGCTGGAGCGCTTTGGCGACAAGATCGTCCTTCCCGTTGACCTCACCGCCGCCAGCGAGTTCGCCGCCGATGCTGAGACCAAGGTCGTTGAGCTCGATGGCATTCCTGAGGGCTGGATGTCCCTGGACATCGGACCGAAGTCCATCGAGAAATTTGCCGACGTACTGGCAGACTCCAAGACCGTATTCTGGAACGGCCCCATGGGCGTATTCGAAATGGAAGCCTTCTCCAAGGGCACCGCTGGAGTAGCGCAGGCGATTATCGATGCCACCTCCACTAACGGTTCCTTCTCCGTCGTCGGCGGCGGCGACTCCGCAGCCTCTGTGCGCACCCTGGGCCTCGATGAGGATGGCTTCAGCCACATTTCCACCGGCGGCGGCGCGTCCCTCGAATACCTCGAGGGCAAGGAGCTGCCGGGCGTTTCCGTGCTCGAAGTATAAACCGCCTAAACAGCTAAATTCAGGCGTATAAAGAAAGGACTAATTATGGCACGTACACCACTTATTGCTGGTAACTGGAAGATGAACCTCGATCACATTGAGGCCATCGGCTCCGTTCAAAAGTTCGCATTCTCCCTGCCGGAGGATTACTACGACAAGGTAGATGTAGCCTACATGGTTCCATTTACCGATATCCGCACGATTCAGACGCTCGTTGAGGGCGATAAGCTGAAAATCACCTACGGTGCGCAGGACATTTCCAAGCACGAGTCTGGCGCCTACACCGGCGAGGTATCCGGCCAGATGCTGAACAAACTGGGATGCAGCTGGGCAGTCGTTGGCCACTCCGAGCGCCGCGAATACCACGGCGAAACCGACCAGCTGGTCGCTGAAAAGGCCGCAGCGGCCTTGGAAAATGGCATCAGCCCCATCGTCTGCGTGGGCGAACCACTCGACGTGCGCGAGGCCGGCACCCACGTTGACTACGTGGTGAACCAAACCCGCGATTCCCTGCAGGGGCTTAGCGCCGAGCAGCTATCCAAGACGGTTATCGCCTACGAACCCGTGTGGGCCATCGGCACCGGCAAGGTTGCCTCCGCGGATGACGCGCAGGAAGTGTGCGCCGCCATCCGTGGCTTGGTCAAGGAACTAGCGGGCGACGAGGTTGCCGAAGGTATTCGCATCCTGTACGGCGGTTCCGTAAAGGTTGACTCCGTTGCTGATATCGTCAGGAAGCCGGACGTAGACGGCGGTCTCATCGGTGGTGCTTCCTTGGTAGGAGAGGACTTCGCCAAGCTAGCCGCCAATGCAGCTAATGCCGTTAGTTAACATGCGTTAACAACCGTCACAAGGTGACTGGTATGCCGCGGGTTGGGGTGAGCCCCGCCCGCGGCATGGTGTACAGTAGGCCCTTGTGATTGCTTTGCGTAGGCAAAGCAGGTAAGTACTTCGCGCTGGTGGCAAGCGTGACTTTCGGTAGTACATCGAAGGTGCCACTGGGCGCACGTTGAGAAAAGGAAGAACCTCATGGTCTTAGCACTGGAAATCATTTTGCTAATTTCAGCTATTTTGATGTCCATCTTTGTGCTTTTACACAAGGGCAAAGGCGGCGGCCTGTCTAGCCTTTTCGGCGGCGGTGTGCAATCGAACCTGTCCGGTTCGACCGTGGTGGAAAAGAATTTGGACCGCTATACCATCGTCATGGTGATTATCTGGTTGGCCTGCATCGTTGGCCTAAACCTCATCCAGGCCTTCGCGGCCTAGGACCCGGCCAAACAACAGCGCCGGTACTTCATCCCGTATCCTTTTGCAGAGAAAGGGTGGGGCTGAGGTACCGGTGCTTTGTGCGTTAAGCAGGAAGGGCGGCGGTGTTTTTAAAGTTCCTGCGCGGCATCGTCAGCAAGGAAGAGGATCGTCTCCTTCGTCCCTTGCGCACCGGCGGCTGGGCACTCTTCAGCGTCGACGCCGTCCACGATGCTTTTTGCGGCAGTGGCCTTTTCTTCCCCGGCGACCAAGAGCCAGACGCGCTCAGACCTATTGACCGCCGGCAGCGTCAGGGTGATGCGCTCGCTGGGCGACTTCGGCGAATCGTGTATCGGTACCGCGAGTTCTTCCTGCTCACGGATGGCAGGAGAGTGGGGGAACATGGAGTTAATGTGGCCTTCTGCGCCCATGCCCAAAAGGTGTAGATCGAAGCCTAAGGGTGCGAAGTCCTTCAACTCTGGCTCGTAGGCATTGGCGGCCGCCTCCATGGAGACCGCACCGAGGTCGAATCCGTGGATATTCTGATCTGGAATATCGACGTGATCGAGCAGCGCGGAACGCGCTTGGCCTTCGTTGGAATCTGGGTCGCTGACCGGGACATTGCGTTCATCGCCAAAGAAGATGTGCACGCGGGACCAATCGATGCGCAGGGCAGGATAGTTCTCGCCTTGCTGCTGGGCAGCGAAGTCCAAGCGCGCGAGCTCGTGCAGCAGCCCAATTCCTGCGCCCCCGCCAGTTAGTACGACTCTTGCCACGCCGTCACCATGGAGGCCACCATTGCCGGCCTGAATACCGGCGATGGTCTCAATGAATTTGAGTGCGGCTTGGGAAATAAGGTCATCTACATCGCTGACGCGGTGAAGCGTTA
Source organism: Corynebacterium sp. KPL2838 (assembly GCF_040225455.1). NCBI lineage: Bacteria > Bacillati > Actinomycetota > Actinomycetes > Mycobacteriales > Corynebacteriaceae > Corynebacterium > Corynebacterium sp. KPL2838. The sequence goes on from NZ_JBEHFT010000008.1 coordinate 50,622, forward strand.
CCATTCGGTATCAGAATCCTTTGCAAAGAATCGGTATGAGCAAGTGCGCTGTTAAAGCTTACTGTAGTCTACTTCTCCCAGAGCACGCAGCGCCTGAGCATAAGTTTTATCGGCGTCGAGGTGCCGCAATTCCTCGGAGAGGATTTCGGTTTGCGTGCGCGGGCTCAAACTGACTAGTGAGTCTGGGGTACCCGGTACGCGCACTCGTACAGTGCGCTCATCGACGACATCCACATCCACGTGGGTCGTCTCCCGGTTAAAGCGCAGGTGGGTAACCGGGAAATTGTCACTATTGGTTTCCTCGGCCATGCGCTGTACCGGGACGCTCAGGCGGTCAAGCAGCCACCCCGCAGCGAAGTTTGGCGCGGGATGCCCGGCGGGGCCGGCGACCTCTACCGATAGCACCTTTTCATGGGGGTGGTGATCGAGTGCCGATGCGACGACGCCGCGCCACAAGGTGATGGAGGCCCAAGACATATCGGAATCGCCGGGGGAGTAGCCATGAGAAAGCGCGCGCAGATCCTGCTCGCCCACGGTTCCTTTGTGGGCCACATTGGTGATGCGGCGCTGGGCCAATTTGCCCACGGGGCTTTTTGAGGGCACCTGTGGGCACACGTTGGGCCACCATGCGACCAGCGGGGTATCTGGCAGCAAGAGCGGAGTGAGCACGGACTCGGCCTGATCCGCGAGCGCCCCATGCAATTGCATGACGACGGTCTCGGACGCACCGGCCTCGCCGCCGACGCGGAGCTGGGCATCGAGCTGGGTATCAGAATTCGGATCGCCGGGGACCACGACGAGAACGCGGGAGGGGTGCTCATGAGAGGCATCGCGCACAGAGGCAAGAATTTGTTCCAGATCGTCGCCTTCTTGTGCCTCGACGATTAAGGTGAGCACGCGGCCCGTGGTGCGGGTGTAGTGCTCCTGGGCATCGACAAGCTTCTTGGCAATTTCACCAGTGGTGGTATTAGGCAATGGAATAATCATTGACTACATCCCTTCTACGGGCGGCGCCAGGAGTGACCCCGGCGGCGCAGCATCTTATCGGCTGAGGTGGGCCCCCATGTGCCCGCCTTATAATCTTCGGGCTCACCATGCTTGGACCAGTAATCGATGATCGGATCCAAAATCGACCACGATAGTTCGACTTCTTCATTGGTGGGGAACAGGGATGATTCATCGAGGAGGGCATCCAAGATGAGGCGCTCATAGGCCTCGGGGGATTCCTCGGTGAATGCCTCGGCATAGGCAAAGTCCATGTTCACATCGCGCACTTCCATGGTGGAGCCTGGCACCTTTGAGCCAAAGCGCATGGTGACGCCCTCATCTGGTTGAACGCGGATAACCACCGCATTTTGGCCAAGGGCATCGGTTTCGCCATCGACAAAGGGCTGGTTCGGCGCGGCCTTGAAGACCAAGGCAATCTCGGTAACGCGGCGCCCCAGCCGCTTTCCCGTGCGCAGGTAGAACGGCACGCCACCCCAGCGCCGCGAATTGACCTCCAGCGTACATGCCGCGTACGTCTCGGTAGTGGAGGCGGGATCGAAGCCTTCCTCCTCGCGTAAGCCCTTCACGTATTCCGAGCCCTGCCAACCGGCGGTGTATTGGCCACGAGCGGTGGTTTTATTCAGCGGATGCACTGGCTGCGTGGCGCGCAGCACCTTGACCTTTTCGGCGCGCAGCGCCTCCGGCTCGAAGGAAGAGGGTTCCTCCATTGCGACGAGGGCGAGCAGCTGCAGGAGGTGGTTTTGAATAACGTCGCGTGCAGCGCCGATTCCGTCATAATAGCCAGCGCGGCCGCCGAGGCCGATATCTTCGGCCATGGTAATTTGCACGTGGTCGATATAGTGCGCGTTCCACATCGGCTCAAAGATCTGGTTGGCAAACCGCAGCGCCATAATATTTTGCACGGTCTCTTTGCCCAGGTAGTGATCGATGCGGAAGACGGCCGATTCGGGGAAGACCGCGTTGACGATTTCATTGAGTTCGCGCGCGGATTCCTGGTCATGTCCAAAGGGCTTTTCGATGATCACGCGGCGCCACGAATCCTCCATGGAATTGGCCATGCCCACGCGTTCCAATTGGTGGCAGATATCGGAGAAGAACTCTGGCGGCACCGAAAGGTAGTATGCCCAGTTGCTTCCCGTGCCCCGGGCCTTATCCAGCTCGGCCAACCGTGCAGAAAGCCTGTCGAAGCCCTCATCATCAAAGGATCCTTGCACGAACTCGATTCCTTGGGATAAGTGCTCCCAGACGTCGTGGTTAAAGTCAGTGCGGGCACCGGCTTCTACCGCGCTGCGGAAATAATCGCAGAAGTCCGCGTTATCCCAGTTCCTGCGGCCATAGCCGACGAGCGTGAAGCCCGCGGGCAAGAGACCGCGGCTGGCAAGGTCATAGATGGCCGGCAAGAGCTTTTTGAAAGCTAAGTCGCCGGTTACACCAAAGATGACCATGCCCGCGGGGCCCGCGATGCGTGGCAATCGTTTATCGGCGGCATTACGCAAGGGATTGACCCAAGCGGCTGAGTCCGTCACGGATTATCCTTCCTGGAGGGAAAAGCTAAGTAGTCTTTCAACTAGTGGCGGCATAATGCCCCGCCGGCTTTCCGGCGGGGCTAAGACCACGGTCGTAGTTTACGCGAGTCGCTGTTTGAGGGAATCAAGGAGGTCATTCCACGCGGCGACGAACTTGTCGACGCCTTCGCGCTCAAGGACCACGAAGACATCTTCTAGGTCAATGCCCACCGATTCGAGCTGGGAGAAGACCTTCTCGGCTTCTTCGCCGGCCGTGGACAGGGTGTCGCCGTGGAGGCCACCTTCCTGCAGGACCGCATCAATGGTCTTTTCCGGCATGGTATTGACCGTGTGCGGCCCAGCCAGCTCGGTCACGTACAGCGTTGCTGGGTAATCAGGGTTTTTCACGCCGGTGGAAGCCCACAGTGGTCGCTGTACGGGAGCGCCTTCTGGGAGGCCGTTGTCACCGAGCAATTCTTCTTGGAAGAGGGCGTAGGCACGCTGCGCATTAGCGACACCGGCCTTGCCGCGCAGGGACAGGGCTTCTTCGGAACCGATAGCTTCTAAGCGCTTATCAACTTCCGTATCCAGGCGGGAGACGAAGAAGGATGCGACCGAATGAATCTTGGTGACGTCCTTGCCACCCTCGGCCGCGCGCTTGAGCCCAGCCTGGAATGCGGAGATGACCTCGCGGTAGCGAGACACCGAAAAGATCAAGGTGACATTGACGCTGATTCCATCTGCGAGGGCATCCTCGATTGCGGGAAGGGAGCCCTTGGTAGCCGGGATCTTGATCATCGCATTGGGGCGGTCCACCTTGTCCCACAGTTCGCGGGCCTGCTTGAGGGTTGCCGCTGCATCGTTAGAGATGCGCGGATCCACCTCGATGGATACGCGGCCATCCTGGCCGTCGGTCTCGGCGTAAATATCGGCGAAAAGGTCACAGGCGTTTTGCACGTCCGTAATGGCCAGGGAGTAGACGGCCTCATCGGCCGAAGCACCCTTCTCCTTCAATGCAGCCAAGTCCGCGTCATAGGCTGTGCCACTAGTCATAGCGGTGGCGAAGATGGCCGGGTTGGTCGTTACACCCACGATGGACTTGGAGGAAATAATCTCTTTTAAGTTTCCAGACTCCAAACGCTGGCGCGAGAGATCATCGAGCCATGTGGAAGTACCTAATTGGGCAAGTTCAGAAATGTTGTTCATAGTCATTCCTTTTAGCGTCGGTGAGGTGGGCTTAGCGCTGCGTTTCGGCGATGCTCTCGCGTGCGGCATCGGCAACTGCAGCAGAGGTGAAGCCAAACTTTTTGAAGAGCTCGTCGCCGGGAGCAGAAGCTCCGTAGTGCTCTAGGGAGACGTTGCGGCCAAAAGTACCGGTGTATTTGTGCCACGACATGGCGAGGCCAGCTTCGACGGAAACGCGGGCTTTCACGCTGCTGGGCAGGACCGATTCGCGGTATTCTGCGTCCTGCTCGTCGAACCACTCCAGGCACGGTGCCGATACCACGCGGGCGGCCGTGCCTTCGCTTTCGAGCTGCTGGGCGGCTTCCACGGCGAGCTGTACCTCCGAACCAGTGGCCAGCAAGATGACATCGGGTTCATCCTTGGAGCCTTCGACCAAGGTGTAGGCACCGCGGCGAACGCCATCGCGTGCCTTTTCCTTGGTGCCTTCCAAGACGGGAAGATTCTGGCGGCTAAGCGCAAGGCCCTTCGGTGCAGCCTTGTATTCCATCGCTGCGGCCCAGGCCTGTGCGGTTTCATTGGCATCGGCAGGCCGGATTACAGACAGGTTCGGAATGGCGCGCAACGCGGACAGGGTTTCTACCGGCTGGTGGGTAGGGCCGTCTTCGCCCAAGCCAATAGAGTCGTGGGTCCACACGTAGTAGGTATCGGTAGACATCAGCGAGCCGAGGCGCACGGCAGGGTACTGATACTCGGAGAAGATCAGGAAGGTACCGCCATATACGCGGGTATTTCCGTGGAGAGCGATTCCGTTCATGATGGCGGACATCGCGTGCTCGCGGATGCCAAAGTGGAGGTTGCGGCCATATGGCTGTGCGGACCACTTATTGGTGGTGATGTTTTCAGGACCGAAGGAATCCGCGCCCTTAATCACGGTGTTATTGGAACCCGCCAAGTCGGCCGAGCCGCCCCACATTTCTGGCAAGGCAGCGGCCAGCGCTTGGATGGTCGCTTCGGAGGCTTTACGGGTGGCAATCGCATCACCTGGCTCCCATACAGGCAGCTCGGCGTCGAAGTTTTCTGGCAATTCGCGGGCCGTCACACGGTCAAAGAGCGCCTTATTCTCGGCGTTTTCCGCTGCCCAAGCGTCGAACTTTTCTTGCCACTGCGCGTGCTTTTCGGCACCGCGTTCACCCAGCTTGCGGGTGTGAGCCAAGACCTCTTCATCGATGTGGAAGGTTTTTTCTGGATCGAAGCCGAGCACTTCCTTGGTGGCGGCAACTTCGTCATCGCCAAGCGCGGCGCCGTGCACGCCACCGGTGTTCATCTTGGTGGGGGCAGGGTAACCAATCACCGTCTTAACGCGGATGAAGGAGGGGCGCTCCGTTTCCTGCTGGGCATTGCGCACTGCCTCTTCAATGGCGACGACGTCCTCGCCGGATTCAACAGTCTGGACGTGCCAGCCGTATGCCTCATAGCGCGCGGCGACGTCCTCGTTGAAGGCGATATTGGTGTCATCCTCGATGGAAATGCGGTTATCGTCCCAGAAAACGATCAGGTTGCCCAGCTTCTGGGTGCCGGCCAGGGACGATGCCTCTGCGGTAACGCCTTCCTGCAGGTCACCATCGGAGGCAATGGTATAGACGTAGTGATCAAACGGGGATTGACCAGCTGGTGCCTCAGGATCGAAGAGGCCGCGCTCTTTGCGGGCGGCCATGGCCATGCCCACCGATGATGCCAGGCCCTGACCGAGGGGGCCGGTGGTGATCTCCACGCCATCGGTGTGGTGCACCTCAGGGTGGCCAGGGGTAAGGGAGCCCCAGGTGCGCAGCTGTTGGAGATCTTTCATCTCCAAGCCGAAACCACCCAAGAAAAGCTGAATGTACAGGGTCAGGGAAGAGTGGCCGACAGACAGCACGAAGCGGTCGCGGCCCGCCCAATTCACGTCATTGGGGTCGTGATTGAGAACGCGCTGGTAAAGCGTGTAGGCGAGGGGAGCCAAGGACATCGCCGTGCCTGGGTGCCCGGAGCCGCAATTCTGGACGGCATCGGCAGCAAGGACGCGCACGGTGTCGACCGCGCGAGTATCGGTCTCTGTCCAGTCGTCCGGATAACGGCGCTCGACCATAGCTTGCAGGTCTGGGGACAAATTATCTTTCGACACGGTATAAAGCCTCGCTTAACTCTAGGCGTTAACTACTGAACTCCATACAGTCTAGTTACTTTTTTGACGGTGGTGCGGAATTATTGAAAGCTGCGGGTAACCGGTAAGCTGGCATGGCTAAGCGGTGTACGGCATAGCATTAGTTACTCTCTGCATTTCCGCTGCATTGATACGATCCATGTGTAGCGCATTTTAAATGTAAGCCATAGTGTGAATTAATTCTCCGGAACTTTTGTGCCGGGGTGTGCGACCACTACACCGTGGGCATACCGCACTGTGTAGCGTGTGTGCTGTAGATCAACGTCTGTTCAGATAGTGGAGGAATTCCTTGGAGACCATCAAGGCCTATTTTGCGCTAACGAAGCCGAGGATTATTGAACTCCTCCTCGTGGCCGCAATTCCGGCGATGCTCCAAGCACAACGGGGCGTTGAGGCGGTTTCTGAAAATATCTGGCTCATCATTTCCACCATTTTCGGCGGTTGGATGGGCGCTGCTGCTGCCCATACCTTTAATAATGTGGTCGATTATGAAATTGACCAAAAGATGCAACGCACCCGAGCGCGGCCACTAGTGCGCGCCACGATTTCTAAGCGAAACGCGGCGATCTTTGCTTGGATCATGCTCGTGGTTTCGGTGCTCTGGCTGGGAATCCTCGCAAATTCTTGGTTGGCGGCGTTCTTCGTCATCCTGACGAACTTCTTTTACGTCTTCGTCTACACCAAGTTTTTGAAGATGCGCAATGCCCAAAACATCGTGTGGGGCGGTTTAGCAGGATGTATGCCGGCCATGGTGGGTTGGGCCGTGATTCGTGATAACGCGCCAGCAGGCGAGCCCGATCGCTGGTGGCAGGCAATAGTCCTATTCCTTATTATCTTTTTCTGGACTCCGCCACATACGTGGGCCTTGGCCATGAAGTATAAGGAAGATTACCGCAAGGCCGGCGTCCCGATGTTGCCGGTCGTGGCGACGGAGCAAGAGGTAACGCGCCAAATCGTGTGGTATTCCATCGGCACCGTCATCGTCACGCTGCTGATCGTCCCTGCGGCATCGTGGATTTACCTTATCGCCGCCGTAACTTCCGGTGCGGTCTTTTTGTGGCTATCCATTCGCCTGCACCAAGGCGTAAAGAAAGGCGCAAAGGTAAAACCCATGCGCCTGTTTATCTATTCAAATAACTACCTGTCGGTACTCTTTATCGGCCTGTCCATCGATGCCGTCATAGGCTGGGAACCAATTGGCCGGATGCTCGGTTGGTCCGCCACCCTGTTCTAGAACCCAGTAGCACGCTGAAGCGCGAGCCTTTGTGGCCCGCGCTTTTTGTGCCCTAGTCCTGTTTTACCCGCAGGACAATGGAACCGGTGGTGCTGCGCGATTGTAGGTCGCGGTGGGCCTGTGCTGCATCTTCTAAGGGGTAGGAGGCCGAAACGTTGAACTTGAGGTCTCCATCCATCACGGCCTGGACCACCGCTTGCGCGCGCATCTGGAATTCGCCCTCTTGCGCCGTCCACGCTCCAAGTGAAGGTCGCGTTAAGAAAATCGAGCCGTGCTTATTAAGCAGCTGAGGATCGATGGGCTCGACCGGGCCGGAGGCAGCACCAAAGAGTGCGACGGTGCCGCGCGGGCGAACGGCTTCGAGCGATTCGAAGAAGGTGGCTTGGCCCACGCCGTCATAGACCACATCGACGCCGCGGCCGCCATTAAACCGGCGAACCTGCTCGCCCAAGCCATCGCTGTAGCGAAAGACGTGGTCGGCGCCGCACTTATACGAAATCTCTTCCTTCTCATCGGTGGAGACGACGGTATAGACCGTTGCCCCCAAAGAGGACGCCATTTGGGTCAACAGTTGGCCCACACCACCCGCACCAGCGGTGATAAGGCAGGTAGCGCCTTCGCCCAGCTCATAGACGCCGTGGGACAGGAAGTGTGCGGTCATGCCTTGCAGCAGCATCGAGGCCGCGATTTCGGTGGGGAAATCATCCGGCACGGCGACAAGGCCATTTCGAGGGACGCAAACCTGCTCGGCATAGGAGCCAAAGGCGTGGTGCCATGCCACCAGGGAGCCTTCCGCAATTTCTCCCTTGGGATCGTGGACAACGCGTCCCGTTCCCTCAAAGCCAGGGATGAAAGGCGTCTGAGCGTTATAGATACCCTCGCGGTAGTAGGTATCGATATAGTTCACGCCCGCTACGGTGACATCGACTAAGACTTCATCCTCAGTGGGCGTGGGGGCAGGAACCTCGGCGTAGCGCAAGACTTCCGGCCCGCCCGTTTCTGTGATTTGGATAGCATGCATACGGCCATGCTATCCCACAACGCCCACTAGCTGCAGAAAGATAGTGCTGTCTAAAGTTTAGACGGCGGCGCGTTCCTCATTTAATGCGTGCTGGCGGACGGCGTATTTATCGTCCCCGACGGGCGAGCCTGAGATGAGGTCCGGAGTGCCACCGACGCGGCGGCGCCCATGTGCCCAGAGCAGGGCGGTAAAGCCAGTGACCACGGCGGACATACCGATGTGGAAGGGGACCGTCCACCGCGGCACGCCCAGATAGAACTGCAAGACGCCCACGGCCCACTGAATGAGGATGCAGACGATAAGGACCCAACCAGCCTTCTTGGCTTCCTGCGGCGTGCGGTGCTTGTACAGCAGGAAGACGGTGATGGCGGTAAAGATGAGGTAGACGTACATGCACATGGCGTGGGCGATAGCCATGGACTCGGTATCTACATCCAAGCGGCCTTCCATTCCCACCCCGGAGTCACCGGAGTGCACACCGGAACCGGTCACCATGGTGCCGGTAATCAGGACGATCGAGAGGGCGATGGTAGCGATGACGGCGAGAATACGAATCGCTTGCGGGAACCGCGGCTGTGCGGTGCCATCATCGGGTTCCTTAATGCGGGCGTACAACATGCAGGCAAGCCATACCAGCACCATGGAGGGCAGGAAGTGAAGTGCTACGGACCACCAGCGCAGATCCAGGTGCACGGAGATGCCGCCGATAACGGCCTGCAGCACGATGCCGGCCACGTTGAGCCAGGCATAGACCCTGAGCTCAGGACGGCGGCACGCCATGTACATCGCGGTTACTGCCGCGCCGGCTGCGGCGGAATCAACAAAGGTGAGGAGGCGGTTGCCAAACTCGATGACCTGGTGGATTGCCGGTGCTGCGCCTTCTACCGGCACCAAGGAACCAGGCTGGCACTGGGGCCACGTGGGGCAACCAAGGCCGGAGCCGGTGACGCGGACAATGGAACCAGATACGCTGATGCCGCCTTGGCAGAAGATCAGGATTAGCGCGATGAGGCGCTGTTGCTCCACGGTAGGGACGGCTTCTTTAAAAAAGCGTTTAGTTCTGGTCCAGTAATTCACAAGGAGCATCCTACTAGTGGGTGTGTAGCGAACCGAAACCTTTGGCTCTTTTTCGCAGGGATCTGGTCATAACTCACATTTAGCCATCGAAGCGGAACCAACGAACGGCCGCATACGACGCCACTGCCAGCCACGCGGTCAAGGAAATGAGTTCGATGCCGGGAAAGGTGGAATTGGAGGCATCGGCAAGCGCGCCCGCAAGCGCCACTGTAGGCACGATATTGAGCAGGCCATTATCCCCCAAGCCCTGGGAATATAGGGCCCAGCCGACGATCGCCAAAAGGATGAACCAAATGAGGTTTGCCAGCGCGAGTACGGCCTCAGAGCTGAGGGTGCCGCCAAGCACCAAACCCATGGCGGTAAAGGCAGCGACGCCAAATATGAGCGAGATGATCATGAGCAGAATCCCGGGCACACTGATGCGCAGGCCCAAGGCAAAGGCCGTGGCACCGAGCACGAGAATCTGGAATACCACCATCGTTAACACTCCGATGATTTTGCCGCCGATAATCGCCCATGCCGGTACGCCGGAGGCGCCGGTGCGCTTTAAAGCCCCGTAGCGGCGGTCAAAGGCCAGGGAGATGGCTTGCCCGGTAAAGCCAGCCGATGTCGCCGCTACCGCAAGCACCATGGGGAAAACCTCGTGCAGACCATGGCCTGTGGTTGATTCCAGGTGGGCGGTCCCAAGCAGGATGGCGAGTGGGATAACGATGCTGAGCAGTTGTTGTTCGCCGTGGCGCAGCATGAGCTTGGCTTCCATGCCGCCTTGGGCAAGGATGATGGCGCCTGCGCTCGCCCGCTTGGGTGCCGGGCGGAAAGTGCCGGGGGGAAACGTTGTGCTCATAAACGGGGGCCTATTCCTTGAAAATTCGCTTGTGGTGGGTGCGGGTACTGGTGATTCTAGGATGAAGACAAGACACAGGGCTTCATCAACTGCGCAAGTGCCTGCCTGTGAGATCGAGGAATACCTCCTCGAGGTTCCGGTGGTGGGATTCTAGGCTTCGCAAAAGCACTCCTTGCCGGGCGAGCTCGGCGGCGAGGGCGGAAATCAATTCCGGTGAACTGGGCTGGCTCACGCGGTAGTGCAGTGGCCGCGAGGCGGTCGTGGGGATCCCAATTCGTTGCAAGGCGTCCAAGTCAACTGCGGAGTTGGCGCTAAAACTAAAACCGGCGGCCTCGCCCTGGGAGGTCAGTTCTGCCGGGGTTCCCTGCGCCACGAGCGCGCCGTGATCCATGATGGCGATGTGATCTGCCAGCGATTCAGCCTCATCCATCAGGTGGGTGGTCAATATAACGGTGGCCCCGTCGCGCTTGAGGGCGCGGATGAGATCCCACACGGCGAGGCGGGATTGGGCGTCCATGCCCGCGGTGGGTTCATCGAGGAAAACCAGCTCGGGCCTGCCGATGACCGCGAGTGCGAGCGATAGTCGCTGTTGTTGCCCGCCGGACAGCCGCCGGTAGGACGTGCGTGCAACACCTTGCAAGCCGAGGGTTTCGAGCAACCACTGCGGTGGCAGTGGATTGGCGTTATAGCGTGCGGTCAATTCCAGCATTTCTAGCACGCGGATACCTGAGTAGGACCCGCCGCCTTGCAGCATGATTCCCACTTTTTCGCGCACCCTATCTGGTGCGGTGCTGGGGTCAAGGCCCAAGACCTTAATGGACCCGGCGGTGGGGTGGATAAAGCCTTCAGACATTTCGATGGTGGTGGACTTGCCAGCACCATTGGGCCCGAGCAGGCAGAATATTTCGCCGTGTGCAACGCTCAGGCTGAGCCCGTTGACGGCTGCCGTGGGGCCAAATTTCTTTACCACACCCTCCAAGGACAAGGCGGGGTTATCAGCTGGAATTGCATTCACGGGTGCCTAGTTTAAGACACGGATTCCATTTCGGCGCATAGCAACCCACCACAATCCGGCCACTACGGCGAATGCGCAGGCAGCGGCGATATAAATGGAAAGCACCGTTCCCGCAGGTAGGCCTAGGCCACGCGGTAGGACGAAAAAGCTCATCGCGCCGGTATAGGCAACGACGCTAAACCGGAAGATGTGCCGGTTCGCCCACGCTGCCAATGGCAAAACGGCCCACAGGATGTACCAGGGGTGGACCACCGGGAAGAAAATGACAAGCACCAGGGTAGAGATTCCCAGCCCGCCGACGGGGTGAATATATCCGCGCAGGGTGGCGTACAGCATGCGGGCCATAAAGGCGACTGCGACCAAGACACCGAAACTGCGGGTGATGGTCAATATGGCGTCTGTATGGTCCCCAAGCCCTAGAAACATCCCGAGGAAACCGGCGCCAACTCCTACCGTTGTGGACAGTGAAAGCCAAGACCGAATTGTGGCGGCGCCGCCTTGCCCGGTAATCCATCCGAGGTTAATTCCCGTGATGAGGCTGATGAGCGCAATGGTGACTACGAGCACCGCAGCCTGTACGGCGATGGCCGTGAATAAGGCTTGCCAGCGTGGCACGCGTGCCTGCATGTGCAAGTGGCGGGCATAAGCCATGCCGATAAAGCCGAGTCCAATAAAGCCAGTAACCTTGACCATTCCGGCGCAGGATAGGAAAACTCCCGAGGCTATGAGTGCTAAGTAGGCTCCTCTTTTATCGTGCCCCAGCTTATCGATGCCCCTTAAACCGAGCTCCATGCCCAATAACGACAATCCAAGCATGATGGATTCATTATGGATACCGCCCACGAGGTGAAGAATGGTCAGTGGGTTCAAGATGCCGAGCCATAGTGCAGAGGCAGGGGAGACGCGGCATCGCTGAGCAAGCTGCGTGATGGCCCAGCCGGCCACGATGATGCCCACGATGGAAAGTAGGCGGTGGGCAATTACGCCTAAGACGATGGAGTTTCCGGTGACGATGCTGACGACTGCCGCCAATCCCAGGGCAACTGGCCCGTAGGGGGATGGTGAATTTGCCCAGATAAATGGGACGGAGCGCGCGAGCTCGTCGCCAGCGCCCAAGAGCTGCACCGGGCCGGCGGAATAGGGATCCATCCCTTGTGCGACGATGGACCCATTGGCCAAATAAGAATAAATGTCTTGGGTAAATAAGGGCGCGGTGAAGATGAGGGGGAAGACCCACCCGGCCCACGTGATCCACAGCTGGCGCGGAGAAACGAGCCGGCGGGGGCGATCGCTAGCGGGTTCGCCGGGTCGGGCTTGGCGCAGCGGGGTGCCCACGAATGGGGCGAGGAAAATCCAGGCCGTAACTAAAAGTCCCACGCCCACCATGACGAGCGCAGACGAGGTCTGCAGCATGCGAGACATGAGCGAGCCAAAGGGCACATTGTCATAAGGGTTGCCCACGACCGGCAAGGCACCCGCGCCCAAAGCACCAAAGGCAATGAGGAGGGATCCGACGGTTCCCGCCCACCGCAAGATGAAAAAGGTGCGCTTTTGGGAGACTGTGGTGTGCTGGAGGACCTCTGGCGCTTGGGTGATGAAATCGTAGCGAGTATCACCGGCTTGCGCGCCTGTGCCTTCAGCGTGCAACTGTGCGGAACGAGAACCTGCGGTACCCAAGCGCGGCAGTTCTGCCTTAACGCTATCGAGCACTCCCCGTAGTTTCCCTTTCATGGCTTTAGACCTTACGCGAGGACCGTGGGGTGGGAAATTTACCCCCCCGCCGCCACGCCCGGTAACTGCAATGGTGGCATTCCGGAATGAATTAAGGAACACTAGTGTTGTCTAATGATGAAAGCGCAGTTATGGCGCTTCCGTGGCGACGGCATTTTCGGCGCGACGGAGCACAGCGACTGCAGGTAGCTGACCTAAGGAAGGGAGGTTTTAGGGTATGGGCAACACGCAGCGCGCGGCAGCCGCGCATATGGCGGTGAAGGAATCACGATCCACGGATGGTGATACCCGCCGCCAGGTACTGCTGCTTTTGCTTAAAGATGGCCCTGTAACCGCCTCTTACCTGGGTGAGCGCCTTGGTCTTTCGACCGCCGGGATCCGCCGGCATTTAGACATTCTGGTGGAAGAAGAACTAACGGAAGTTGTCGAGCGCCGTCCAGTTTCTCGTTCGCGGATGCACTCCGGAACGGGGCGTGGGCGACCGGCAAAGCACTTCCGCCTGACGGATCGTGGGCGTGCGCAATTTGGCCATGCCTATGATGAATTAGCTTCTGAAGCGTTGACCGCGCTGCGCTCTGCGGGCGGTTCAGAGGCTGTAAAGAACTTCGCTAAGGCGCGGTTTGAGCGCATCATCGCTGATGTGCGTCCCTTCGTGGACGCGGAAGAATCGGTCGAGGAAGTGGCGCGCAAACTGGCTGAAACCCTGGATAAGCACGGGTACGCCGCCACCGTGGACCGTGCTGGACAGGGAGTGCAAATCTGTCAGCACCATTGCCCGGTTGCCCATGTGGCGGCCGAGCATCCCGAACTGTGCGAGGCAGAGCAGGAAGTCTTTTCCGCCCTCTTAGGCAAACACGTACAACCTTTGGCTTCTATCGCAGATGGCCACGGAATTTGTACCACGAATATCCCCTTGACACCTGTCAAAACTAATACTGAAAGGAGCGAGTCATGACCCAGGCACAATCGGCACCTGACAATAAGATGACCGATGATGAGATCATCGATTCTATTGGTGCGTATGAGTACGGCTGGCACGACTCGGACTCGGCCGGCGCTTCTGCCGCCCGTGGCCTGAACGAGGACGTTGTCCGCGATATTTCCGCAAAGAAGGGCGAGCCCGAGTGGATGCTGAACCAGCGTCTCAAGGCTCTGAATATCTTTGACAAGAAGCCTATTCCCTCTTGGGGTGCGGATCTCTCCGGCATCGACTTTGACCAGATCAAGTACTACGTCAAGTCCACCGAAGAGCAGGCACAGACCTGGGACGACCTCCCGGATGATATTAAGGCCACCTACGACAAGCTGGGCATTCCAGAGGCAGAAAAGCAGCGCTTAGTTGCCGGTGTGGCCGCGCAGTACGAGTCTGAGGTTGTCTACCACCAGATTCGCGAGGACCTGGAAAGCCAGGGCGTTATCTTCGTTGATACCGATACTGCGCTGCGCGATTACCCGGAGCTTTTTGAAGAATACTTCGGCACCGTCATCCCTGCCGGTGACAATAAATTCTCCGCGTTGAACTCCGCAGTGTGGTCCGGCGGCTCCTTCATTTATGTCCCGAAGGGCGTGCACGTTGACATCCCGCTGCAGGCCTACTTCCGTATTAATACTGAGAACATGGGCCAGTTTGAGCGCACCCTCATCATCGTGGATGAGGATGCCTACGTTCACTACGTGGAAGGCTGCACCGCGCCTATCTACAAGTCAGACTCCCTGCACTCCGCGGTAGTTGAGATCATCGTGAAGAAGGGCGGCCGCTGCCGCTATACAACGATTCAGAACTGGTCCAGCAACGTCTATAACTTGGTGACCAAGCGCACCAAGGTGGAAGAGGGCGGCACCATGGAATGGGTCGATGGCAACATCGGCTCCAAGGTCACCATGAAGTACCCGGCCGTGTGGATGACCGGTCCGCACGCTAAGGGTGAGGTGCTCTCCGTTGCCTTCGCCGGCGAGGGACAGTTCCAGGACACCGGTGCGAAGATGACGCACATGGCTCCCTACACCTCCTCCAATATCGTCTCCAAGTCCGTTGCCCGCGCCGGTGGCCGCGCTGCTTACCGCGGACTGGTGCAGGTCAATCAGAATGCGCACCACTCCACGTCCAACGTGGAATGCGATGCCTTGCTCGTGGACAATATTTCGCGTTCGGACACATACCCGTACAACGATATCCGCAACGAGTACGTCACTCTGGGCCACGAGGCAACCGTTTCGCAGGTTTCTGAAGAGCAGCTGTTCTACCTCATGTCCCGCGGCATTGCGGAAGAAGAAGCAATGGCAATGATCGTGCGTGGCTTCGTTGAGCCGATTGCTAAGGAGCTGCCGATGGAATACGCCCTCGAGCTCAACCGCCTCATCGAACTGCAAATGGAAGGATCGGTCGGCTAAAGAAATGGTCGCTTCGAACGAATTCAATCCGGATAAGATCACCAAGGGTGACGTCTTTACCTCTACCAACGTGGAGGATTTCCCGGTACCGCACGGCCGCGACGAGGTATGGCGTTTTGTTTCCCTCCGCAAGCTGCGGGGCCTGCACAACGGGGAATTTGCTCAAGCGGTTGCCCAGGACGTGAAAGTAAGCGAGCACCCTGGCGTTTCTGCGGAGACTGTAAGCCGCGACGATGAGCGTCTTGGCCGCGTGGGCAAGCCTTCTGACCGCGTGGCCGCTCAGGCATGGACCTCCATGCCGGAAGGTCAAGTGGTAACCGTTGACCCTGAGGTGCAGGTGGAAGATCCCATCACCATTACCTATACGGGTAAGGGCGAGGACGTGACCTCCTTCGGTGCCACCTCCATTGAGGTAGGCCACCATGCAGAAGCCACCGTTGTGCTGAAGTACGTTGGCTCTGGCACCCATGCGGATAACGTGGAGTTCATCATCGGCGATGGCGCGCACCTGACCGTCATCGTGGATGTCGACTGGGAAAACGACGCGGTGCACCTGTCCAACCAGGTAGCTCAGGTAGGACGCGATGCAGTGCTGCGCCATAACTCTGCCATCTTCGGCGGCGAGGTCGTGCGCATCGTCCCACGCGTGAACTTCACCGCTCCCGGCGGTGACGCCGAGTTGCTGGGCGTGTACTTCGCCGATTCTGGTCAGTACTTCGAAAACCGCATGCTCGTGGATCACTCGGTTCCGAATTGTCGCTCCAATGTCCTGTACAAGGGCGCATTGCAGGGTGAGAAGAAGAACGAGGCTCGTACCTGCTGGGTGGGAGACGTGCTTATCCGCTCCAACGCACAGGGCACCGATACCTATGAGACGAATAATAACCTTATTCTCACGGACGGTGCGCGCGCTGACGCCATCCCGAACTTGGAAATCGAAACCGGTGAGATCACCGGCGCCGGCCACGCCGCCACGGTTGGACGCTTTGACGATATCGAGCTGTTCTACTTGATGTCCCGCGGCATTCCGGAGGCAGAGGCTCGTCGCCTCATCATTCGTGGCTTCTTCAATGAGGTCATCCACCGCATTCCGGTGCAATCCCTGTCCGAGGAACTGGAAAACCGCATTTCCGAAGAACTGGAAAAGATCTCCGCTTAACGCACTTACAGAAGGAAACCCACAAAAACTATGTCTACTCTGGAAATTAAGAATCTCCACGCCCAGGTTCTGCCGAATGAAGAAAACGGCGAGCCCAAGGAAATCCTCAAGGGCGTCAACCTCACCATCAACTCGGGCGAGATCCACGCCATCATGGGACCCAACGGCTCCGGCAAGTCCACCTTGTCCTACACCATCGCCGGTCACCCGAAGTACGAGGTCACCGAGGGCGAGGTGCTTCTCGATGGCGAAAACCTTCTTGACATGCCCGTCGACGAGCGCGCTCGCGCCGGCCTGTTCCTAGCCATGCAGTACCCAACCGAGGTGCCTGGCGTGAAGGTATCGCAGTTCATGCGTTCCGCCGTGACCTCCATCCGCGGCGAGGCCCCCAAGCTGCGCGAGTGGAATAAGGAACTTACTGAGGCTCGCGAGAACCTGAAGATTGATAAGTCCTTCATCTCCCGCTCCGTCAACGAGGGCTTTTCTGGTGGCGAGAAGAAGCGCCACGAGGTCATGCAACTGGACATCCTAAAGCCCAAGTTCGCGGTCATGGATGAGACCGACTCCGGCTTGGACGTTGACGCGCTGCGCATTGTTTCTGATGGCATCAACCGCTACCAGGATGACACCAATGGCGGCATCTTGATGATTACCCACTACAAGCGCATCCTGAACTACGTCCAGCCTGATTTCGTGCACGTATTCGCTAACGGCCAGGTTGTTAAGACCGGCGGGGCCGAGTTGGCAGACCAGCTCGAGTCTGACGGCTACGACCAGTTCCTGCAGTAAAGACCAGCCCAGTGCTGGTTCATCCTCGATGAATCGAAGAAGTTTTATGTCTGGATTTGATGTAAACGCAATTAGGGAGCAGTTCCCAATCCTGCAGCGCACCGTGCGCGGCGATGAGCCGCTGGTGTACCTGGATTCGGGGGCTACCTCCCAGCGCCCGCTGCCGGTATGGAAGGCAGAGGAGGAGTTCGTTCTCCATACCAACGCCCCGGTTCACCGCGGCTCGTACCAGCTGGCTGAGGAGGCGGATAACGCCTATGAGTCGGCCCGGCAGGCCATTGCCGCCTTTGTTGGCGCGGATCGCGATGAGATTGCCTTTGCGAAAAACGCCACCGAGGCGCTTAATGAGGTTGCCTATACGCTTTCCGATGAGCGCGCGGGCGAGCTCTACGTAGGAGAGGGCGATACCGTCGTCATCACGGAGCTCGAGCACCACGCTAACCTCGTGCCTTGGCAAGAGCTCTGTGAGCGCACCGGGGCCACCTTGAAGTGGTACTCGTTGACTGACGATGGCCGCATCGACCTGGATTCGCTCGAGCTCGACGAGTCCGTCAAGGTTGTTGCGTTTACTCATCAGTCCAATGTGACTGGCGCTGTATCCGATGTCGAGGAAATGGTGCGCCGCGCCCGCGCGGTTAACGCCATGGTGGTGCTCGATGCCTGCCAGTCCGTCCCGCACATGCCGGTAGATTTCCATGCCTTGGATGTGGATTTCGCCGCATTCTCAGGCCACAAGATGTGTGGCCCCAATGGTGTGGGCGTGCTCTACGGCAAGGACGAGTTGCTGTGCAAGCTTCCTCCATTCCTCACGGGTGGATCCATGATCGAGGTAGTGAAGATGGAAGGCACCACCTTCGCGGAACCGCCAACGCGGTTTGAAGCCGGAACGCAGATGACCAGCCAGGTCGTCGGCCTCGGTGCAGCGGTGAAGTTCCTCGAGGAAGTGGGGATGGATAATATCCATGCCCACGAGCAGGAGCTCACCGCCTATGCCTTGGAGCAGCTTCGTGAGATTCCTGGCCTGCGCATCATCGGCCCAGAAACGGCTGAAAACCGTGGCGCGGCCATCTCCTTTACCGTGGAAGGCGTTCACCCGCACGATTTGGGGCAGGTGCTCGATGACCAGGGCGTATCCATCCGCGTAGGTCACCACTGCGCATGGCCGCTGCACCGCGCCTGCGGTGCACAGTCCACCGCGCGCGCCAGCTTTTACCTATACAACACGGAAGCTGAAGTAGATAAGCTGGTAGAAGCCATTAAGGCTGCCCGCGATTTCTTTGGAGTTGCCTAATGAATCTTGATTCGATGTACCAAGACGTGATCTTGGATCACTATAAAAATCCGCAACACGCGGGGTTGCGCGAGCCGTTCCAGGCAGAGGTCCACCACGTGAACCCCTCATGCGGTGATGAGCTCACGTTGCGCGTCAACCTTTCCGCAGATGGCAAGACCGTTGAGGATGTGTCCTACGACGCCGAAGGCTGCTCCATCTCCCAAGCATCGACGTCCGTCATGGCGGAAGAGATCGTCGGCCTGCCCTTGGAGGAAGCCAATAAAAAGCTTGCCGAGTTTGAAAAGATGGTTACCTCGCGTGGCCAGGACGAAGGCGATGAGGACATCATCGGCGATGGTGTTGCCTTTGCAGGCGTTTCTCAATACCCGGCACGAGTTAAATGCGCGCTGCTAGGGTGGAAGGCTTTTCAGGCCGCCACCGCAGATGCGCTCAATGAAGTGGAGAAGTAAATGACCGATCCCGTAGATCCTTACCAGAACGAGAATTCATCCTTCAGCGCAGGCGGTGAGCGGCCGGAGCAGACGGAAGAACAGCTGTCGAAGGCCTTTGACATCACCGAGTTCATGCGCGACGTCATCGACCCCGAGCTCGGTATCAACGTTGTTGACTTGGGCTTGGTCTATGACCTGTGGCTGGAAGAAGAAGATGGCAAAGAGCTCGCCATGATTAACATGACGCTGACCTCGCCGGCCTGCCCTTTGACCGATGTCATTGCGGAGCAGGTTGAGGACATCGTTACCGGCAAGAAGCTTGCCGATGGCGTGCGTATCAACTGGGTGTGGATGCCGCCTTGGGGCCCACACATGATTTCCGAAGAAGGCCGCGAGCAGCTCCAAGCTCTGGGCTTCGCGGTTTAGTCACCACGGAATAGCGGGAAAGCGGCGGTAGTATTACCGCCGCTTTTCTGCGTGAATTAGTGCCTTGAGTTTTGATTGCTAGACTGGCTTGTCGTGATTGTGACCAATGATTTTGAGGTACGCGTAGGCGCCCGCACGCTTCTCGATGCCCCCGGACAGCACCTCCGCGTCCAACCCGGCGACCGCATCGGGCTAGTGGGCCGCAATGGTGCGGGAAAGACCACGACCATGCGCATCTTGGCCGGTGAGACCGAGCCTTATGGAGGCACGGTTTCTCGCTCGGGTCCGATTGGCTACCTTCCGCAGGATTCGCGTGAAGGCAATATCGAGCAAACCGCGCGCGAGCGCGTGCTTTCTGCCCGCGGGCTGGATGATATTAAGCGGCGGATGGCCAAGCAGCAAGAGCTGATGGAAACGGCAACGGACGAGAAGTTTCGCGACAAGGCCATCCGTAAATACTCCCGTCTGGAAGAACAATTCGATTCCTTGGGCGGTTACGAGGCCGACTCCGAGTGCGCTCAAATCTGCGATAACTTGGGCCTGCCGCAGCGCGTTTTAGACCAAAAGCTTAAGACGTTATCCGGTGGCCAGCGGCGCCGCGTAGAGCTGGCGCAGATCCTTTTTGCAGCCAGCGAGGGATCAGGCAAATCCCAGACCACGTTGCTCCTGGATGAGCCGACCAACCACCTAGATGCGGACTCCATCGTCTGGCTCCGCCAGTTCCTGTCCAAGCACGAGGGCGGTCTGGTCATGATTTCCCACGACGTGGAGTTGCTCGAGGCGGTCTGTAATAAGGTCTGGTTCCTCGATGCGGTGCGCGGCGAGGCGGATGTCTACAACATGGGGTATAAGAAGTACCTCGACGCCCGCGCCACTGATGAGGCGCGCCGGCGCCGCGAGCGCGCGAATGCGGAAAAGAAGGCCTCCGCGTTGCAAAAGCAGGCCGCTAAATTGGGTGCCAAGGCCACCAAGGCCGCAGCGGCTAAGCAGATGCTGAACCGAGCCGAACGCATGATGAATGACCTCGATGAGGTGCGTGTTGCGGATAAGGTAGCCAATATTAAATTCCCCGAGCCGGCCGCGTGTGGCAAGACGCCTATGAACGCTAAGGGCTTGACCAAGATGTATGGCTCGCTGGAGGTATTCGCGGGAGTGGACCTGGCCATCGATAAGGGCTCCAGGGTCGTTGTCCTGGGATATAACGGTGCCGGTAAGACCACCTTGCTGAAGCTTTTGGCGGGGGAGGAGCGCACCGACGGCGAAGGCGGCATCGTCAGCGGCCACGGTTTGCGCATTGGCTACTTTGCCCAGGAGCACGACAATATCCACCCGGATAAAAGCGTGTGGGAAAACACCATCGAGGCCTGCCCCGATGCGGACCAGCAAGAGCTGCGCGGACTGCTGGGCGCGTTTATGTTTTCCGGCGATAAACTGCAGCAGCCGGCTGGAACGCTGTCCGGCGGTGAGAAAACCCGCCTGTCGCTGGCCACTTTGGTCTCCAGCCGCGCGAATGTGCTGCTTCTCGATGAGCCGACCAATAACCTCGACCCCATCTCTCGCGAGCAGGTGCTCGATGCGCTCAATACGTACACGGGCGCGGTGGTCTTGGTAACCCACGATCCGGGTGCGGTAAAGGCACTCGACCCTGAGCGCGTGATCATCATGCCGGACGGTGATGAAGATCTGTGGTCCGATGAGTACATGGAAATCGTCGAGCTGGCTTAAGCCTTATGAAGACGCTGATCGAGAGGATGCCCGCCTGGCGGGATAAGTTTTGGGTCATTCCCGCCGTAGCGGTAGCGGTAGCAGTCGTGGCGGCCGAAGCCATGCTGGCGATCGACCGCAACTTCGATCTGGCGCTCTCTCGACTTTATGACGGCAGCGCGGAAAGTGCCCAGGGCCTGCTCACCGCCGTTGCCACCGCCACGCTGTCTCTGGCCGGCACCCTGTTCTTTATCACCCTGACCGCGCTTTCCGGCGTGGTGACGGTGATGGGCCCGCGCCTGTTGCACGAGTTTTTAAAGGACCGTTCCATCCAGTCCACGCTGGGGATCTACCTGGCGACCTTTACCTATTCGCTGCTCTCTCTACGTGCCGTGCGCGCCGGCGGCGAGGGCAAGCAAGAACACGTCCCCTCGCTGAATGTCGCAGTCGACATTGCCTTGGCGCTGATATGCGTGGTCTTTTTGATTTATTTCATCGTCCACATCGCGCAGTCTATTAGCATGTCTCACGTGGTGCACGTGGTGGCACAAGATGTGGAAGAGCATATGCGGCGCCTTATTGAGCGTGGTGAGGAAGAGAAGGTATCAAAGGCCCCGGGGACGGATTTCTACGAATCCGCCGACGCAACCCGCAGCTCCCAAACGGGCTACCTGAAATTCGTGGACTACAAGTCCATTGCCCAAGCCGCGGCCGAAGAAGATTGTGCTGTTCATCTGGGCGTCGCCCCCGGCGATCTCGTGCTAGAAGGCGAGGTCATTGCCCACGGCGTGCCGCACATGCCGGAAAACATTGAAAAGCACATCGTGGTCACGCAGCACCGCGAGGATGCCTCTGCGCACGACCCTCGGTTTACTGCCCGGCACCTCGCAGAGATTGCTGCTCGCGCTCTCAGTACCGGCGTCAATGATCCTTATACGGTCATCGACATCATTGACCGCTTCACGCAAATCTTGGTGGTCATTGGGGACAAGCGCTTGCCGCAGGGGATTATGCATATCGATGGCGAGTTCCGCTTGGACTATCAAACCTTTAGCTACGAACAGATCATTGAGGCGATGTTCACCCAAATCCGCCGCGATGCGGCCGATAACGCCGAGATCTATCTGAGCCTGTTGAATAACCTGGCCAAGGTGGTCGCGCTGCTGCGGACCGTGGAACGCCGTAATGTCCTAGATGAAGCGGCGGAGGCCATCTACTCCGATGCGGGCCGCCAGGTCGGTGGCGAGGTGGAATTGCGCCAGCTAGAGGATTCTTTTCAGCACTTTAAAGCAAACCTCGCCCGGTGGGAAGAATCCGAAAAACCGGGCGAGGAGAATGAGGACTCCGAGTCTTAGCGGAGCCTTGGCGCGCTTGCCCTAGGCGCGTGTCCCCCTAGGTGTGGAGTACCCCACACCTAGTTGCGGAAACCGTGCACCGGTGCGGGGATAAAGCCACCGCGGTTAATGAACTGCGAGTTGCCCACCGTATTAACCGGGATGATCGGGGCATAGCCCAAGAGGCCACCGAAGCTGACCTCGTCGCCCACCTTGGCGCCAGGTACCGGAATGACGCGCACGGCGGTGGTCTTATGATTCATCACGCCGATTGCGGCTTCATCCGCAATCATGCCGGAAATCGTGGCCGCGGAGGTATCTCCAGGCAGCGCAATCATGTCAAAGCCGACCGAGCAGATCGCGGTCATGGCCTCCAACTTGTCCATGGAAATGGAGCCGGACTTCACGGCATCGATCATGCCCCTGTCCTCAGAGACGGGAATGAAGGAACCGGACAAGCCACCCACGCGCGAGCATGCCATCATGCCGCCCTTCTTCACGGCATCGTTAAGCAGCGCCAATGCCGCCGTCGTGCCATGCGTACCTACCTGATCGAGGCCCATGTGCTCGAGGATGTGCGCCACGGAATCGCCGAGTTCCGCCGTGGGAGCCAAGGAAAGGTCAATGATGCCGAAGGGAACGCCGAGGCGCTCGGAGGCCATATTGCCCACGAGCTGGCCGGCACGGGTGATCTTGAAGGCGGCCTTCTTCACTTCTTCTGCAACCTGATCCAGGGTTGCGCCTTCCAAGGAACCAAGGGCGCGGTCCACTACGCCAGGGCCCGAGACACCGACGGAGACGACGCAGTCGGGCTCCTCGATGCCGTGGAAAGCACCAGCCATAAACGGATTATCGCCCACGGAATTGGCAAAGACGACGAGCTTGGCGCAGGCGATCGCGGAATTATCCTTGGTAAGCTCAGCGGCTTCCTTAATGACCTCGCCCATCTGCTTCGTCGCATCCATGTTGATGCCGGCGCGAGAGCTGGCGATATTGACCGAGGAACACACCACGTCCGTCTCGGCCAAGGCTTCGGGGATGGAGGAAATGAGTTTTTGCTCTGCGCTCGTCGCACCCTTTTCTACCAGCGCGGAGTAGCCGCCGACAAAGTTAACGCCCACCTCCTTCGCGGCCTTATCCAGCGCCCGCGCGGCATCGACGGGGTTGCCGTCCAAGCCTGCGACAACGAGGGAAATGGGGGTGACGGAGATGCGCTTGTTGACGATGGGGATGCCGAGTTCACCTTCGATGCCCTCACATACCTCAACCAGGCGGCCCGCTTGCTGCGTTACGCGGTCATAGATGGCCTGGCAGGTAGCCTCCATGGTCGAGCGCGTGCATCCCAGCAGGGAAATGCCCATCGTTACGGTGCGGATATCGAGACGATAATTTTCGATCATCTCGATGGTGTCCAAGATATTGGTGGTATTAAAACGCGTGCTCATGTTAAATCTCGTTCATGGCGGTAAAGAGGTCTTCGGACTGAATGCGGATGGATTGCTGCTTTTCCTCCGCCACCGGGCGCATCCGCTCCTTAATGGTCTGGATGGACACGGCATCCGCATCGAATTCGACGCGGAGGATCATGGTGAAGTAGTCACCCATCAGGGTTTGCGAGACGTCAACGACGTTGATGCTGAGATCAGCAAGGGTCGTGGTTACTGCTGCAATGATTCCGGTGCTATCGGCACCTGTAACGGTCATAATGGCATACATAGCCAGTATTCTATCTGGTCCGGTGGGCAATGCTTACACCGCGGTCGCGGCATGTAGTGACTTCGCTGCGGAAGTGTCGCTGCAGCATAAAAAATGCGCTGTTACGATGGGGCGCTATGACTGATGCTAAGAAGAAGATTTTGTACATCGGAGGACACGGCAAGGTAGGACTGCTGGCGGCTCCAAAATTAGCGGCTGCTGGCCACGAGGTTCACTCGCTTATCCGTAACCCAGACCAAAAGGCCGATATCGAGCAGGCCAACGCTACGCCGGTTATTGCAGATATCACCGAGCAATCCGTTGATCAGTGGGCGGAGCTATTCGCAGATTATGACGCAGTTGTATGGGGCGCCGGAAACGGCGGCCGTGGCGGCGCGGAACTGACGTGGGCCGTCGACCGCGACGGCGCATTGGCCGCCATCGAGGCCCTGGAAAAGCTGGGCAAAGACGTTCCTCAGTTCGTCATGATTTCTTATGTCGGCTCCCAGGTTGCGACGACCGATCCAGCCGATGAAAAGTGGTACGCCTATGTGGAGTCCAAGAAGGAAGTGGACAACCGCTTGGCCGATAGCTCTATCCCGCACATTATCCTGAAGCCTGCTGGCCTGACGGAGGAGCCTGCGCAGGGGCTGGAATTTGTTGAGGACAAGATGCTGCAGGAGGGCCAGACCTCTTCCCGCGACTTGGTGGCAGACGTCATCGTAGAAGTACTGGGCCGCGCGGAACTTCCGGAGTCTCCAGTCGTATTCGTTGACGGCGACAAGCCCGTAAGCTCCATTAAGTAATAGTCAGCCAAACTATCTATGAGTGTTTCGCGCCCAGCCGTCTTGCTCGACTGCGATCCAGGAATAGATGACTGCCTCGCCCTGATGTACCTGGCGGGGCTGCATCACGCAGGCGAGATCGAATTGGTGGGCGTGAGCACGACTGCTGGAAACGTCGCGGTCCAGCAGACAGCCGCCAATGCACGGTGGATTTTGGACCTCTGTGGATTGCCGGAGGTCCCCGTCGCGCCTGGGCGGCCGACTCCGCTCGAAGTTGAGCTGACCACAACCCCGGAAACACACGGGGAGACCGGCTTGGGCTATCTTTCTGCACCCGACCACGATTTCGGCGATATTCACTGGCAGGAGTTGTGGTCGACCGCGATTGCTCGCAATCCAGGGCTGCACCTCATCATTACTGGGCCGGTGACTAATTTGGCGGACTTCGAGCGGGAGCATGGCGATGACGTCGCGCAGTGCGGCTCGATTACCATAATGGGCGGTGCCGTTAATTACCGCGGCAATACGACGCCGACTGCGGAGTGGAATTTCTGGGTAGATCCGCACGCAGCGGCTCGCCATTTCGCAGCTTCAGCGGCACCACCCAGCACTCTCTGCTCGCTCGAAGTTACCGAGCAATTTCTCATCACCCCAGAGCGCTTAGCAGAAATTGAGGGTCTCCTTGGTGAGCACCCAATGGCGGAACCATTGCCGGAGATACTGCGGTTCTACTTCGAGTTTCACCAAGCGCAAAAAGAAGGCTACCAAGCCCAGATTCATGATCTTCTGACCTGCATAATTGCCCTAAAGAAGATACCGTTTGAGGCGGTAGAAACGACCATTGATGTGGAAGCGGACTCTGCGCTGATGCGCGGTACCAGCGTCGCAGACCTCCGCAATCACTGGGATCGGCCGACTAATGCCTCGCTGGTGACCAGCGCAGACATTCCAGCCGCCCACGGCGAATTCGACAGGGCGCTGCGAACTTTGGGCGCGCGTGTTGCTCCCGGCGAATAAATCTTTTACCCTAATCCGCAGCGCATACGCCACATTTTCCTACGCTGAGGTGACATAGGCTGGGACCAAAAGAGCAGTGTGCCCCATTCTCCTTTACACATTGATGGATTAGGAATACCTCTATGCCTCAGCTTTCTCTTACCCCTGCTCGCCGGGGGATGGTCATCGCGGGCGCCGCGCTAGTCGTCGCCACATGGATCTACTTGGTGCTTTTCCGCCCGACCGATTGGGAGTCCGTAGCGGGCTCCGCCGAAGCCTTGATCACTTTGGCCGGCTACCTCATCGGTGCGGCTCTGTTGCTTGCCGGCACCGTGCCGTCCCTGCCGGCTCGTACCATCGCCATTATTCCCATCGCGTTGGTTCTTAATATCGTGGTGGGCCAAATCATCGGCTCGAGCGGCATTCCGCTGTATATCGACTCCGTGGGAACCATTTTGGTGGCCGCGCTCGCAGGCCCCATTGCCGGGCTCGCTACCGGTACGCTGTCATCGGTGGTCTGGGGCCTGCTTAACCCGATGGCGCTCCCATTCGCTGCCGTTTCCGCTGCTACCGGCTTCCTTTCTGGCTGGGCCATTCAAAAGGGTGCGTTCACCAAGATCTGGAAGGTCGTCGTCAGTGGTGCCATTATCGGCATCATCTGCGGCATGCTCGCCGCACCCGTGGCCGCATTCGTCTACGGCGGTACGGCTGGTGTCGGTACCGGCGCGCTCACGTCGCTCTTCCGCGAATTGGGCAATTCCTTGATTGCATCCGTGACGATGCAGTCCCTCATCTCTGACCCATTGGATAAGGCCGTCGTCTTCCTCATCGTGTGGGCTGCCGTGAAATCCTTGCCCAAGCGCACCCGGGAATCCTTGCAGCCTCGCTAATGTATCGCCTTCACCCGTCGACGGTCCTCACCATTGCTGCGTGCGGTTGGCTACTCATCCTCGCTCTCAATAGCCCACTAACATCTGCACTGGTCGCAGGCGCAATGCTTGCCTATGGCGTGTGGGCCACGAGGTCCATCGCGATCGTCTTGGCCTCTGGTGCGCTCTGCGTTCCGGTGGCCTTATCGATGTTGGTGATCCACGCCCCTTATGGCGATAACCAACTGATTCCGCTGGTCACAACCGATGGCCTGCTTGTTGCCGCCACGCTAGCCCTGCGCTTTTTCGCGTTAATGGTGTGCTTCATCGTGGCGATGTCCGTGCTGCGAATTTCCGATATTGCGAAATGGCTCCAGGTCTCGCGCGCAGGACACAAAATTGCCTACATCGTTGGTGCTTCACTGCAGTCCTTACCGCAGGGTGCGCAGGCATGGCGGACCGTCCGCGATGCCAACCAGCTGGCAGGAATCAAAGTGACGTGGCACAATACTATTTCGCGGGTCGTCATCCCAGTGATTTCGCGCCTTTTGATCCAAGGCACCGAGCGTGGCCACGCCCTTGCCGCCGTGGGCTTTGATGAAGAGGGGATCAGGACCCTTTTGCGGCCGGTACCGGATTCAATCCTGTCCCGCGTGCTGCGCTACATCGTTCCCCTTGGAACCATAGGAGTCATGGTCTTTGTATGGATATAGACGATATTCAGCCAAGTAAGGGAAGCATCGTCCAAGTACTTGTGCCTTCGGATGCCATCGCCGAAAACGTGGCGCAAGAGCTGGGCGAAAAATTCTCTACGTCTGCCATCATCGGTACTGACTCTTCCGCGCAGATGAGCTACCTGCGCGATACCTGCATCGAAGAAGTGGTCCTAGGATTAGAAAACCAGGGTGAGGATCCAGCCCGCATGCAGGTGCGGGGAGAGGAAATGCTCGCGGCGGTGGGGCTTAGCGATTACGCGGAGAAGAACCCCACCCAGCTTTCGGGCGGTCAGACGCGGAGGCTCGCCGCTGCATGCGTAGCGATCCGCGAGCCCGAGGTACTCATTATTTGTGAGCCGAGCGCGGGTCTTGACCCCACATCGTTGGCGATGATGGTGAAGCTATTGCATTCGCTGCGCAATACCTGCGTTCTTGCCGTGTCATCCATGCATTGGCCCGAATTGGGTGGGGAAGTCGTAGGGGAGATCCCACAACCAGCCCCAGTAAGCGTAGACGTGATTTCTTCTTATGGATCCCGGGGATCTCTTGGTCCGCTTACTGCGCGCCGCGGGCAAGAAAAGAAGCGGTGGTGGCAATCGGCGAAGCCTTCCGGCAATACCTTTAGCGTCGGACCGGTAACCATACCCATTCGCGGAGGGGGCGTGACTTGGTTGCGCGGGGCAAACGGTACTGGAAAAACGTCTCTCCTGCGCGCCGCCGCCGGCCTTGATGGGGCACAGCGCCCAGCTGAGCCCCGGGGATTGGTCCTCCAATCTCCTTATGACCAGGTAATATATTCCACCTTGGGTGACTTTGTTTCCGATAGCGCGTTACGGGAGCTACTAGAGCTTGATGCGGCTGAGCACCCATTAGATCTATCCGCCTCCCGGCTCAGGCTGGCCCAAACGGCACATGTGGTGGGGATGGGCCACGGAATCTTGCTCATGGATGAGCCCGATAGCCTGCTTTCGCTAACGGACCGAGCACTGATGCATCAACTAATTCACAGCGCGCTGGAATCAGGAGCGGCAATAGTGCTTACATGCCACGATCCAGGCTTCGTCGAAGAGATCGCGCAGTATGCCAGTATTCAGGAAGTGGAGCTTTCCAATACCGGCGGCTTGGCAGAGGGCGCCGACTAACCCAGTCTGCGTTCAGCTGGCGCCTTCGCCTCCCAGAGAGAAAAGCGGAGTGACGAAGGCGGGGGTGTTCCTATATAGTTTGTCAATCTCGCGGGTGAGGTTGATTGGTGCGGATCCTCAACTCGGGATTTTTAGGTGTGTTGTTTTGCGCGCGACTGGTAGCCGACTGGGATTTTTCCGAGTCGGCTTGTTTCGCTGTTAGGGGATAGGCTGCTGCGGCTTCCTTTGCTGGAGCGGGGTCGCGGTAATACTCGTGGTTACGCATCATGGCGTAGAGGACGTTGATTCGTCTGCGGGCGAGTGCTACGACCGCGGCGTTGTGACGCTTGCCTTCCTTGCGCTTTCGTTCATAGAATTGCGGTCCTTACCCCCGACGTGTCCACTTTCCAGGGGTCAGGCCCTATAGACCACCTGGGAGAATAGATACACCCGCAGTTAAAACCCTGTGGATAATCAACTGGTGTGTGATAAATATGCGCAGAGTGCTTCCGGATAAAAAGAAAGCGCCCGCAGGGCGCTGCTTCTCTCTGATTGGGTTAGTCGGGCTCGGGGTGAGGTGGTTTCTGCTGAACTGATGGGGCGGTTCTGGTGACGGTCACTCCGCCTGTGTCGGCTGTAATGCCGGCGTTGGGCCACGCGGTAATGGTCTCAAAAACGGCTTTCTTTACTTCATTACAGAAGCTTCTTCGTGCGTACCAGAGAGCCTCCTGCCGCCGCAACAGCTAGCGTAGCTATTAGCGCGGGAAAATACACATCCTGTGTGAGTAAAAAATCATGTACAAAGATTGCGATACTAAAACAGAGTCCAATCCACATTGTGAATAAACCAAACCGGCGTATTCCCCGTTGCTGAGCTTTTCGATCTAATCTTTGTCTCTCTGGAAGGAGACCAAGCAGCAAGGCACCAATGACTGCGAATCCAATACTCAAAGGTAGTTGGTGGAAAAACGCGAAAACACATGTTAGTGCTGACACTATTATGCCGAGTTCTATTCGAGTGACGTGCATGATCTCTTTTCCAAAATTAAGCACTTGATTTTAGCACTGGCTGCTCACAAGAGCGAAGAAAGCATCGACTCCATAAGCCCAAATAGCGGCGGCTAGTGCTGCCCCTGCAGGCCCCTCGGCTGCGATTATTCCCGCTGCTGCTGTCCAACCGACATGATGAATTACTCCTACTGCCCAAAGTAGCATCGCACAAGGCACCGAGGACCAATTAAAATATGGAGTAACAACCGGTTTTCCTTGTACCGAATTTCCTCGCATATTTGGAATCTTAAATGTTTGTTCATCGTTGTTTTCATCGATTACGGTCGCTGTGCTTGTAGCTTTATCAACCGTGACCTGATATTGATGATCTGGGGTCGATACTTGGAATTGACTTCCGGAAAGCCTTTGAATCTTAGTACCTTCGGAAAATAAAGTATCTTCAGAATTTTTGGGCACAGATTGATGCTTTGACTGAGCTGTCATAGGAGCCGGTGCCGCGTGAGCCTCTACGCCAGTAAAACTAAGGAGTGTGGCAACCAAAAACGCCACGGGTTTTCTCATTGTTTTCCTTTCTAAAGATGGCGTCCACAAACAATTTTAATGTTAGATCTAGTTAGGCAAAATAAGAAGAGAGCAAACTTATAATGTGATAATAAACTAAATTCAGAATTTTGAGGTTACCACTCGTTTAGTGGACACCCGATTAGTGCGGATTTTGTGTCCGTAAGAGAGGATGTTCATTGTCAGTCAACAACGCCAGAAATACACGCCGGAGTACCGGCGTGAAGCCGCAAACCTAGTAATCGAGGGACCTGACCCCCTTTTGGTGGACACCTGATATCCAGCCTAGTCGGGCTGGGAAGAAAGGTAATCTACCACCATGCC
>NZ_JBEHFT010000009.1:0-79092 GCF_040225455.1 Corynebacterium sp. KPL2838
ACTTCGTGCTCTCAAAGAAAACTACTCCCTACTAGTCGGTAACTGATTTCTCAGTCCAACTAATGGGGAGCAGTTCAGGTTGACATGAGTGCGGGCTTTAGTACTAGGCAGCGAGATTAATCGACGGCGAACTCGCCCATCTTGTCCCAACCGGTGCGGCCATCGATGTGGACGTTGATGATGTCTGGGGTCTCTACGAGGTACTTGGGGAATTCGTCGCAGGCGCGCTTGAAGTGCTCGCCCTGAACGTGCTCTACGTCCTTGCCATCTGCGTAGGACTCGAGCAGCAGGAAGCGCTGAGAATCTTCCGGATCGCGGTACCACTTGAAGTCGATGCAACCCGGCTCGGCGTTGCAAGCCTCGGTGTACCAGTTGATCTCATCAAGGAAAGTATCGGCGTATTCAGGCTTTACGTGGAACTGTACGTTAATCAAAATCATGCCCCCGATTCTATCAATATTGTTCCCACTGCGTCATGGCTGCTCTGCCATGCGCGCGGGCCTCGGAAGAATCGGGGGCAGGTATCGCGGGAATAAGAACTAGTTGAGGAAATATTCCGCGATGTAGATGAACTCGCCATCAAAGGCAGTAGCGACGCCGTAACCGTACTCGGGTCCGGGGGTTACCTCGAGGCCCCGGTTGAACCAGTTGAGGCGCTCCTGGGCTTGTTCTTCAGACAGACGGTAGACGTTGCCTTGACCCTCATCGGTGTGGGTCACGCCGCTTGCCACGTCGCCGTAGTACGTAAGCTCACCGCCTGCACCCTGGTTTGCCCATTCCTGTGCGATAGCGGTTGCGGTCTCATCTGGGTGGTGACCAGCCTGGGCTAGGTGATCGGCGGTGGCTACCTGCAAGTCAGCGGCAACCTGCGGGGCCTCGAAGGCCTGTGGCTCCGGAGCGGCTTCAGTCGTAGGCGCTTCTTCCGCTGCTACTTCCGGTTCAGCTTCAGGTGCGGCCTTTAGAAAGCTGGGCAAAGTAACGTTGTACTTTTCAGCAAGGGTGGAAACCTGCTGAACCTGCGGGGCCGCGGTAAGCTCCGCAGAAGCCACTGCCGTGGTACCAGACAGGGCGAGTACGGTGGTCAGGACTGCTGCGGTGGCGCTTCGAATCGGCTTCATGATTTTCAGCTTGTCATAACTTTTCAGAGGGCGAAAGCATATCGCCGGTTCCGCCCCACTTCGATATGGCTTTGTTATACAAGCGGTGCTCTGCGTGCTCTGGGTTACCTCGCGGGGTTAAGAAGCCCTAGGAAGCCTAATAAATACCAACATCGAGTTCATTGAATTGCCGCTGCAGCTCCTCCGAATCAATGGAACGGGCAAGATCGGGCCCGGCGATGGCCGCAAATCCATCGAGGACAGAGTTCCCGTAATTATGGCCCACCCCATCGGGAACATCCTTGGCTCCGGGTAGATCCGCAGCAATTTGTAGGTAGGTAATAATAGGCATCCACTGCATCACGCGCTCACGCGAATAGGGGCTGTCTTCTTTCATCCAATCCGGCTCTTTGAAGGCCAATCCGGGCGACCACCAGCTCACAGGATCGGAAGGGTGCTGAATATATAGCATGCGGGTCCTGCCCCACTCCGCTTCCGGAACGCGTCCCCAGCGGCGGACTTGGTCCACCTCGTTGGCAAAACGGACCACGAGCCCGCCGGCGTAGACCGGCGAGATTTCTGTCGACCCGGGATCACGGCGCTCCACAAACTGCGAGCGCAACTGGTTAAAGTGCGGCGGGCCGGTCAATAAGATGCCGTCGACGGAATTAGCGATATCGCGCACGCCAGAAAAGGCGGCCTCGATGCCGGTTGTGCCTAAGGACTCGCCGTAGAGGTAGAGCTTGGGCCGGTCATCTTCGGGCAGCGAATTCCACCAGTCCACGACGGGGTTGATGAACTCTTCCCCGGCGCGTTCTACTTGGCCGCCGCCCCCAAGGAAGTGGAAAACGGACGGCATGGCGGAATACTGCGCTGCAGCAATGGCGGTATCCCCTCCATAGAGCAGTTCGAAGGCTTGCGCGGAATAGGACGATACCCAGCCGGTACCGGTGGTCATGGTCAACAAGAGGGCCTTGCGGTCTTGGGCGTGGGTGCGCTCGAGTTCATCGATAAGCAATTGCGCCCGCCCCTCATTGGAATCGCGGTTGCCCAGACCGGCGTAGGCGCGGATGGGCTCCTTGGCGGGTTTACCGGTGACCTGTTCTAGCTCGGCCTTATGCGCCCCGGAGCTTAGGAACCGGGAGCCTTGCAGGCCTACGCCGTTCCAGTCGACATCGGAAGTAGGCGATCCGGAGCGCTCGCTGAGGGTGGGGCGCTGGGTATCCGGATCAGGGTCGGCGTTCTGGGCGGTAAATACCCTATCGCCCAAGCCCACGATGGCACCGGGAATGATGTTTTCAATGGTGTAGATAGCGATGACCGCAACGATGAGTACTGCCCCGAGGCGGCGGTATGTGGAGCGGAACCGCTGCGGGAAGCGCCGCGCTAACCAGCGCACCAGAAAGATAATGGAGCGCAGGATGAGCAGGAAGACGGTAAATACCGCCAGCGCCAGGGGCACCACCAGCAGGTAGCTGGTCATGGACGGCGCGGGCACGGAATATACGTTCGCGAGCTCGTGCTGCCAGCGCACGGCGATAATGACGAAACCGACCATCCAGGCTATGAACGCACCTGTGGCGATGCGCGCGAGCAGCCGGTAGCGCTTTGGTTCCCACGCAGAGGCAGCAAGCCAGGGATACTTATCCGACCATTTGCTAACGACGAAGCGGTACCACACCAGTTTCACGCCGATGCCCACCACGTAGCCAAACCCGGCGGCAAGGCCCGAAATCAGGCCCTGATAGGGCCAATCGCGGGGCAAAATGGAAGGAGTAAGGCCCAAGGTAGACAAAATGGCGGCGCCGATAATTCCCCACGGATCTAAGTAGCGGACAATATCGGCGATGCGAGCTTCTACTGCTCGAGCTTCTCCCCTAACTCCAGCCATTCCATCTCCAAATCCTCATAGGCGCTGCGGTTGTCCTTTAATTCCGTATCGAGGCGGGTCATCGCTTCGGTATCGACTTCTTCTGCCGCCGCAGCCAATTTCTCATTGATCTGCGCAGCGGATTTTTCCAGCTTCTGCATCTTTCGCTCAAGGGCATTCATCTTCTTGGTGATTTCGCGCTCTTGCTGGGAAGAAAGCTTCTTCTCCTGCTTCGGTACCGCCGCCTCCGACTTCTTTTCTCCCAGGTTTATAACCCCAGCGTTCTTGCCGGCCTCGATTTCTTCGCGCTTGCGCAGATACTCGTCGATGCCGCCGGGAAGGTTCGTCAGGTTGCCATCACCAAAGAGCGCGTACGTATTATCCGCAATGCGCTCGATGAGGTAGCGATCGTGCGAAATAACCACCAGAGTACCCGGCCAAGAATCGAGTAAAGATTCCAATTCCTGGAGCGTATCGATGTCCAGGTCATTAGTGGGCTCGTCTAGCAGCAAAACATTGGGTTCTGCCATGAGCACGCGGGTGAGCTGGAGGCGGCGGCGCTCGCCACCGGAGAGGTCACCGACCGGGGTGCGCTGGCGCTTGGCGGAAAAGCCAAGGCGCTCGGCCAGCTGGGAAGCGCTGAGCTCCTTTTTGCCTAACTGCACGTAGGTGGCAACATCCTCGACGGCATCGAGAAGCCGGCGCTGCGGATCCAAGTCATCGAGTTCCTGGCGCAGCCAGCCCAAGCGCACGGTTTGGCCCTCGATGCGCTTTCCGGCCGCGAGCTCGTATTCACCGGCCAGCGTGCGCAGCAGCGTGGTCTTTCCGGAGCCATTGACGCCGACGAGACCAATGCGCTCGCCCGGGGCCAAGCGCCAGGTGAGGTGATCGACCAAGGTGCGGCCATCCGGGGACTTCACGGTGGCATCTTCTAGCTCGATGACCACGCGGCCCTGGCGCTGTTTGGAAAAGGACATGAGCTCGACCTTGTTGCGCGGCTCGGGAACATCAGAAATAAGCGCTTCCGCGGCCTCAATCCGGTAGCGCGGTTTCGAGGTACGCGCCGGTGCCCCGCGGCGCAGCCACGCCAATTCCTTGCGGGCCAAGTTTTTGCGGCGTTGCTCCATCGCATCGGCCTGGCGGGCGCGTTCGGCGCGGGCGAACGTCCAGTCGTTGTATCCGCCCTCGTATGCATCGACCGTGCCGTCGTGGACCTCCCATGTCCAGGTGGCAATGGTATCGAGGAACCAACGATCGTGGGTGACCACGATGACGGCGAGGTTGCGCTTGAGCAGGTGGTCAGCCAGCCACTGCACGCCTTCCACGTCCAGGTGGTTCGTGGGCTCATCGAGCACCACGAGGTCTAGATCCTGCACCAGCGCGGCGGCAAGGTTGACGCGGCGGCGTTCACCACCGGACAGGGAGCTCACGGGAGTATCCAGCCCCAGGTCCACGATACCAAGGCCGCCGAGCACGTCGCGCACCTTGGCATTGGAGGCCCATTCGTAGGTCTCGAGCTCGAGGGGTTCAATGATCGCCTGCGCGATGGTGAGCTCTTCGGGCAGGTCAAAGCGCTGCGTCACCACGGCCATGCGCAGATCCGAGGTGTGGGATACGCGGCCGGAATCCGGCGGCTCAATACCGGTGAGCACTTCCAGCAGGGTGGTCTTGCCGCCGCCGTTGACGCCCACGATGCCGATGCGATCCCCGGTTTGTACGCCGAGGGATACCCCATCAAGGAGAGTTTTTAAGCCATAGGACTTGGTGACTTGCTCGAGGTTAATCAGGTTTGCCATAACAGGGACTCATCTTAATACCTCCCTACCGCCACCCCCGCATTCCCAAACATGTTGCTACCGAATTTCACTTGCAATACTCTGCGTGTGTATGAAGAAGCACACACTTACCCTCTGCACTATCCTCTCTGCCTCAGCGCTCACCATCGCTTCCTGCTCGGCGCCGGAAGAAGATACCGACGCCCAAAACCCCAACGAGGCCACCACCGCGGAAAGCCACGAACACGACCATGACCACGATCATGAGGGTCACTCCCACGACGGCATGGAGGCCGAAGAGGGCCAGACCGAGGTAGCCCAGCTTCCCACGCGCATCGTCTTCTCCCACGCTGATGGCCTGACCACCTACGATGCCAAATCCGGCGATAACCTCGATGAAGAGGAGATGAATTCCTTCCTTCGCCTCAATGACGCTGGCAATGACCGCCACGTCATGGTGACCAAGGGCGATAACTTCCTCACCTACGACACCGGCCGCATCACCAAGGCTCACGGCGACCACAACCACTACTACACCGCGGATCCAGAGCTGGGCGATGACAAAATTAAGGCACCCCACGCTGGCCACGTAGTCCACCACGATGGTTTTACCGCCCTATTTTCTGATGGCGATGGCGTAGCCAAGATTTATAAGACCGAAGACATTGGCTCCAAGGACGCCAAGCCCGTCAACACCGTCAAGACCGGCGAGGCGCACCACGGCGTGGCCGTCCCGCTTAAGGATGGCTCCGTGGTCATCACCAAGGGCACCGAAGACGAGCGCCACACCATCCAGCACCTGGACAAGGACGGCAAGGTCTTGGATGAGACCACCGAGTGCCCCGGCGTCCACGGCGAAGCAGCCGCAGGAAATGGCAAGCTTTTCTTCGGCTGCGAAGACGGCCCCGTAGTCTTTAACGGCTCCAAGTTCCACAAGGTAGACGTCTCCGACTATGCCGGTGCCGATGGCTACCAGCGCTCCGGAAACTCCGCGGGATCCGAGGAATCCAATGTCATCTTGGCCGATAACAAGACCGAGAAGGACGCCGATTTCGAGCGCCCCACCTCGGTAACCTTGATCAATACCGAGGACTACTCCGCCAAGAAGGTGGACTTGGACGGCTCTTACTGGTTCCGCTCTCTAGCACGCGGTCCTATGGGCGAGGCCCTGGTGCTGACCACCGATGGCAAGCTCAATGTCATCGACCCTGACTCCGGGGAAATCACCAAGCAGATCGACGCGATTTCCAAGTGGAAGGAAAACGAGGAGTGGCAGCAGCCGGGCCCAATCCTGAAGGCCGCCAATGGCTATGCCTACATCACGGATGCACAGAAGAAGGAGCTCGTCGTCATCGACCTCTTGCGCGGTAAGGAAACGGACCGCTACGAGCTGGACTTCGAGCCCACCGAAATGGCCGTGCTCTAAGTTTCTAGCGCTCTAGTGCTCGTGCTTGGCGATGCCCATCCCCATCGCCCCAAGCTAGAGCACTTCCGCACCCGCAGCCGGGCCCTGGGCTACAACGCCCTTGGTGCCCGGTATTTCTATGCTGACCTGTGTTGCAACTTCTTCCGCGTCTTCGCGGGTGGCACATAAGAACGCGCAGGTGGGCCCGCTGCCGGAGACGATGCCGTTGAGCGCACCCGCATCCATGCCCGCCTCCAAGGTCTTGCGGAGATCTGGGCGCAGCGATAGCGCGGCGGGTTGCAGGTCATTGTGCAGGTGTGCTGCCACGCGGTGGGCATCGCCGGAGATAAGCGCCTGGGAAATCTCCGTCGTATCAAGCGCCGACGCGGCAACCCGCCCCGCATCGCGCAATTCATCGAGCTTGCGAAATACGCTAGGTGTCGATAGGCCACGATCGGAGGCGATCAGCGCCCAGTGATAGGTGCCCCTGGTCATCATGGAGGTCAACTGCTCCCCGCGCCCGGTACCAAGCGCCGTGCCGCCCAGCAGAGTAAACGGTACGTCGGAGCCAAGAGCGGCGCCCAAGGCATCCAGAATGTGCTCTCCTACCGAATCGATTCCGTAATAACGGCCGTAACAGCGCTCGGCAAGGCGCAGCGCCGCCGCAGCATCCGCGGAACCGCCTGCCATGCCGCCGGCGGTGGGAATTGCCTTGTGAATCTCAAGTCCCACCTCCGGAATTTTGATTCCCCCGCGGATGACATACAGGTGCTGCATGATGCGGTCCACCGCGGTCCACGCCAGGTTCGTGTCATCCTCGGGCACGCCCGCCGCATGCGGACCGGATACCTTGAGGTACTGCACGCGGGGTTTATCTACTTCGGCGTTGCCTAAATCAGTCAGCGTTACCGTATCGTGCAGGCTCAGGGACTGAAAGACCGTGACCAGCTCGTGAAAGCCATCCTCCCGCGGTTCGGCCACGCCAAGGTGCACATTGACCTTGGCGTGCGCATGCGCTGTATGGGTTATCGGCTCGTTTCCGTGTGGTGCGCTCACTGTAGTCCTGCCAATCGTACAAAGTCTGCAACAGCGAGCTTCTCCCCGCGCTGCTTCGGATCGATTCCGGCCGCGCGCAGGGCCTCCTCTGCCGCCGAGCCGGAACCATAGTGGCCCGATAGTGCGGCGCGGAGGGTCTTGCGGCGTTGGGCAAAGGCAGCATCGACAAGCGGCCAAACCGCAGCGCGCGCGGCATCGTCGACCGGCCAGGGCGGGGTATCGAAGACATCGATGCGCACCAAGCCGGAGGCGATATTGGGCGCGGGCCAAAAGACATTCTTGCCAATGGTCCCAGCCTGGCTCACCGTGCCATAAAATCCGGCCTTCACGGAAGGCACGCCGTAGATCTTGCTGCCGGGTTCCGCCGCGAGGCGCTGTGCCACCTCCAGCTGCACCATGACGAGCACGCGGCGGATGGAAGGAAACGTCTCCAAAAAGTGCAAGAGCACCGGCACCGCCACGTTATAGGGCAGGTTGGCCACCAGCGCCGTAGGAGCCGCTACATCCTCACTGGTCACTTGCAGCGCGTCCTTTTCCACCACGCGCAGGCGCTCAGCGTAGTCGGCGGCGCGTTCGCCCACTGTATCCGGCAGCTGCGCTGCCAGGCGCGGATCGATTTCCACCGCGGTGAGATCCTCAACAGTCTCCACCAGCCCTAGGGTCAGTGACCCCAACCCGGGGCCGACCTCCACGACGCGGTCTGCGGGATCCAGGTCCGCTGCCGCGATGATGCGGCGAATGGTATTGGGATCGTGGAGGAAATTCTGTCCCAATTTCTTGGTGGGCGTGATATCCAGTTTCTCCGCTAAAGCTCGGATTTCTACTGGGCCTAAAAGCGCGGCGCCCGGGGAATCAGTCATGTTCTCTAACCTAGTAGAAGAATGCAGAAAGTCGCACCCCGCGCCGTGTTGACGCGGGGTGCGACGCAGAATGCGCGGTGCTGCGCGTGCTTTTTAGCGCAGACCCAACTTGGCGGTACATGCAGGCCATGCACCCCAGCCCTGGGAAGCCTGCACCTTTTGTGCCACGGCAATCTGCTGCTCGCGTGTAGCCTGCCAAGCCTCAGGCGCGTATTCGGTGCCGCCGAAGCCAGCCCAAGTGGACGGTGCGAATTGCAGGCCGCCGGAGAAACCATTGCCGGTATTGATGGACCAGTTACCGGTGGATTCGCACTGCGCGATGGAATCCCACACGGAGCCATCAGCCACGGCGGGGGCAGCCGCGCCCGAGTTACCGCCTTGCGGCTCCGGCTCCGCCTGCTTGGTGCCGCGGGCAATGGTCGCAGGCTTTGGCCCTACAACGACTTCATCCTTGATGACTTCTTCGGACTCCTTCTTGCCGTTCTTCAGGACCACCTTGCGGGTGATTTCGCGCTTGCCCTTTTCGCCTTGCTCGCGCACCTCTTCAGCGCCAGCTTCCAGCTCAGGGTCATCCACGTAATGCGGCTCGGCGTCGAATTCCTCAGTGACATCCTCGGTCTGAATGTCTATCCGCTCAACCTTGATAGACATGCCCTCGGTGACCTTTTCTTCCTTGGCTGGGAAAACGCGGTCATCCTCATCGAGCTTGATACCGCGCTCCTTGAGCACATCGTCCACGGTCTTGGCGGCAATCTTGGTGTAGGTGTTCTTGCCCCCATCGTTGATCTTGATGATCTTGGGGGAAACGACCTCTAGATCCATGCCATCTTTTAGCTGGGTATCTTTATCCACGTTATCCTCGCCAGACTTCACGGCAGCTCCCGGGTTTACGCCCTGTAGGTTATTGAGCAGATCAGACACGGTGAGATCAGTAGTAGAAAGCTGCTGATGTTCACCATCGATGGATACGGCAACCGGCTTGGCGGTGCGCACGGAGATCTCATCGCCATCGGTCACGGACTCAGACGGGGCGGGCGATACGATGTCCTCTTCGCCCACCTGGACGCCGGCGGCCTGCAGGGCGCCGTCCACGTCCTTGGCAAAGGTAGCCAGCTCTACCTTGTCGCCGTTGACGTCTACGACCAGGTCTTTCTGCGCAGCAATCGCCACGACACCGCCTACGGCGAGGGTGCTCAAGACGCCACCCGTTGCCAGGCGCAGCGGCAGGGAACGTGAATTATTGATGCGCTTAATGTGGTGAGGTGCCATGTGTAGTTAATCTCCGGTAGTGCTGTCTATCCAGTATCACAATTGTTACCGCTGGCTAGGAAACCAGCGGCGGTGCCCCGCTACTGCCCCGACTGTGGAGCAGCACGGTGGGAAGGTAGAGGCATAAAGCCTCAACGAACAATCAATAACAATACGATAACGAGTAAGGAAAGTCGAGAAACGCTGCGCCACAGCTATAACTGGCGAAAACAGTTGTCACATCAAGCACCCATATCACCAGCGACCAGCGGCTTTAATTTTGTGACAATCCTCACTACTGCCCTGTGTTGAGCCCATACACGCGGTCAAATGTCTCATTGACCTCCGCCGCCAATGCCTGAGTGGTCTGGTGGCGCACCCGGGCGATGCAGTCATAGGTATGCCCGATGAGGGATGGCTCGTTGCGCTGCCCGCGGAACGGCTCCGGGGTCATAAATGGCGCATCTGTTTCCACGAGCAATTGCCCCGCCGGGGCCAGCGCGGCCGCCTGACGCAACTCCGCATTGCGCTTGAAGGTGATATTGCCGGCAAAGGACAAGACGTAACCGCGCTCGAGCGCTTCTTCTGCCACGCGCAGCGGCGAGGAGAAACAGTGTAGCATGACGGTCTCAGGCATGGGGACATCAGCAAGAATGCGCAGCAGATCTTGGTCCGCCTCGCGGTTGTGGATCATAAGGGTCTTGCCGGTGCGCACCGCCAGATCGATATGCCAGCGCAGGGATTCTTCTTGCTGGACCAAGCTCGCGGTGGTCTCCGGTTCGTGGTGGACCCAATAGGCATCCAGGCCGGTCTCGCCCACCGCCACGCACTGCGGATCCGCCACCATTTCCTCCAACGCGGCTTTGGTGGGCGCATCTAGCTCATTCGCCTGCACCGGGTGGATGGCGCAGGCGGCATACACATTGGGAAACGCGTGCGCGGTGGCAAGAGCTGCTTCGGACTCGCGGCGGTCATCGCCTACCGTCACCAGGCGGGATACCCCGGCGGCGCGGGCGCGGTTGACCAGCACCTCATCGGTATCTTTATGCGAGAAAAGGTGGGTATGCGCATCGCTGAGGCCGCTGAGCCCTGGGGCCGGAATGGGAGTAGGACGTGGCTTCTTTTTAGACATACCCGCAATTGTAATATTGGCAGCTATGTTGATCAGACCAGCGGACCTGAGCGATGTCCCCGCCATGACCGATACCCTCAACTGGGCCATCGAGCATACTGATGTCATCTTTGATTCCACCCCAGCCACCGTGGCCGAGCGCGAAGAACACCTGCGCCACATCCAGGACATGGAGTGCCCTTTCCTCGTTGCCGAAACCGACGAAGGCGAATACTTGGGCTGGGCGCTCTACCACCCCTACCGCGATCCCCGCATCTGGCAGGGCTGCTATGAAACCACGATTTACCTTTCCCCCAATGTCCAGGGCCAAGGCGTGGGCACCGCCCTTATGGGCGAACTGATGGACCGCGCCCGTGCGGATGACAAGGTGCATGCGCTGCTCGCCTTGATCGTGTCTACTAATACGGCATCATTAAAGTTGCATGAAAAGTTCGGGTTTGAAAACGTGGGAACTCTCAAAGAGGTAACCTACAAATTCGATCACTGGCTTAGCCTCACCCACTTAGAACTTCTGGTGTAAAGGACTTTTGATGCATATTCGCCCCGCCGAGCTTGCCGATGCCCCCTCCATTTCCGCCATCTACAACGCCGCCTCCGCCGCTAAACCGGCCAATAACCTCATTACCTGGCAAGAAGAGGTCTCTGACCGCGAGGATTGGCTAAAAGACATGGCCAAGGCGGGCTCGCCCGTGCTCGTTGCCGTGGACGATGATGAAATCATCGGCTGGGCGGCCTACTTTCAATTCGTCACACCCGCCATCTATTACGGCACCGTCGAAGATTCCGTATATATCTCCCCCGCAGCCCAGGGCAAGGGCGTGGGCTCTGAGCTTCTCGATGCCCTCATGGACATCGCCGCCGACGATCCCTACATAGAGACCATGATTACCTACATCGTGGATACCAATGCCGGTTCCATCGCACTGCACAAGAAGTTTGGGTTTAAAGAAACCGGCCGCATGCCCAATATCCACACCAAGGACGGCGTGCGCTTAGGTCTGGTTCACTTGCAGCGCGATTTCTCGCACTAGGCAGAGCCTTTGAGGCATAACAAAAGCGCGGTGACCTCCCCCTTTCATAGGGACTGGCCGCCGCGCCTTTGTGTGTCTAGCGGGGAGCTACCGCGCTAGTTCATCACCGGTGCCCATTCCGGGCCGGTCTCGCCAAGCTCTGGATCAAGCTTGGAAATCAGCGGCTTCGGCTTTGCCAAGGTCGTACCCGGTGCCACCTGGATGCGCTCCCACTTGGCCTGCTGCTGGGTGTAGTCACCCATAATCACCGGATATTCGTGGTTTTCTGGCGGAAGCCCCGCCCCCACGAGCTCAACCGGGATATCGTCCTTAACCTCGCGCACCTCAGGCTGCGCAGCCCATTCGCCGGTGCGACCCAAGGTCTCGTGCACCTTTTGCGCGGTAAACGGCAGGAATGGGGTGAGCATGACGTTGCAGTCAGACACGACCTGCAGGGCGGTCCACAAAACGGTGGCCAGGCGCTCGCGCTGGGTTTCATCCTTGGCCAGCTTCCACGGCTCCTGGGAGGCGATATACGCATTCGCCTCGCCCACCACGTGCATGATGGAGACGATGGCCTGCTTGAACTTGGATTGCTCCAGCAGGTTACCGGCGGTGGTAAAGGTCTCCTCCGCCAGCTGCAAAATGGCCTCGTCGCGCTCCTCTAGGGCTGCTGGAACCGGAACCTCGCCAAAGTTCTTGTGCGCCATGGACACGGTGCGGTTGACCAGGTTGCCCCAGCCATTGGCCAGCTCATTATTGACGCGGCGCACGAATTCATCCCACGTAAAGTCCGCGTCATTATTTTCCGGGCCAGCCACGGCAATGAAGTAACGCAGCGGATCCGGCCCGAACTCCGCAAGGAAGTCCTTAACGTAGATCACCACGCCCTTGGACGAGGAGAATTTGGAGCCGGACATCGTCAAGTATTCCGAGGAGACGATTTCCGTTGGCAGGTCCAACTCACCGTACTGGTGCAGCTCGCCGCCCTTGGCACCCTTTCCGGCATAGCCCAGCAATTCCGCCGGCCAGATCTGCGAGTGGAAGGTGATATTGTCCTTGCCCTGGAAGTAATAGTGGCGGGTTTCTGGGTCCTGCCAAAATTCCTTCCATGCCTCCGGCTGGCCGGTGCGGTGCGCCCACTCGATGGAAGCGGACAGGTAGCCCACGACGGCATCGAACCACACGTATAGCTTCTTCGCGTTATTGTCCTGCCAGCCGTCCACCGGAATGGGAATGCCCCAGTCAATATCGCGGGTCATGGTGCGCGGGCGCATATCCTCCAGCAGGTTCAGGGAGAATTTCAGCACGTTCGGGCGCCAATCCTCGCGGGTGGAAAGCCACTTTTGCAGCTCGTCCTTAAGAGATGGCAAATCCAGCAGGAAGTGCTCGGTCTCCACGAACTGCGGCGTTTCGCCGTTGATCTTGGATACCGGGTCAATGAGGTCTACTGGGTCCAGCTGGTTGCCGCAGTTATCGCACTGGTCACCGCGGGCGCCATCCGCGCCGCAAATGGGGCACGTGCCCTCGATATAGCGGTCCGGCAGCGTGCGGCCGGTGGACGGAGAGATTGCCCCCTTGGTAGTCTCCTTCAGCATGTAGCCGTTCTCATTGAGACCCTTGAACAGCTCCTGCACCACCGAGTAGTGATTACGGGTGGTGGTACGGGTAAAAAGGTCATACGACAAGCCGAGGTTAGCCAGATCGTTGACGATCTGACGGTTATAGCGATCCGCGAGTTCGCGGACGGATACACCCTCTTTATCAGCTTGGACCAGCAA
The DNA here is from genome assembly GCF_040225455.1 of Corynebacterium sp. KPL2838. Taxonomy (NCBI): domain Bacteria; kingdom Bacillati; phylum Actinomycetota; class Actinomycetes; order Mycobacteriales; family Corynebacteriaceae; genus Corynebacterium; species Corynebacterium sp. KPL2838. The sequence goes on from NZ_JBEHFT010000009.1 coordinate 13,235, forward strand.
CGGGGTGCCGTGCTCATCCGTACCGGAGACCATGAGTACGTTGCGGCCACGCATTCGCTGGAAGCGAGCGAATACGTCAGAGGGAACGCCAAAGCCAGCCACGTGACCGATGTGGCGCGGGCCATTGGCATATGGCCAGGCAACATTTACTACTAAAGACTCAGTCATGGAGTCCAGTTTATCGAAGCACCTGCACGAACACACGTTGAGGGCACATTACCTCTCCCACCGAAAAACGCCCGCCTCCCTCCCAACTCTGGGAAAGCGGCGGGCGCTGCTACCGAAGGCGGTAGATGGTCTATCTACTTGCGCTTCATCGGGTTCTTCAAACGCTCGTTGCGGCGCTTCTTGAGCACCTGCGTGCGCTGGTAGTCGCGGTGCAAGCGGCGCTCGCGGGCCATCTTGCGCTGGAACTGCTGCGCCTCGCGGTACTCGAGGTAAATGATGTCCTGGCTCAAGTCCTTGTAGATGGCGAACATCAAGCCAATGACGATAAACAAGAACGGCAGCGCCGCCACGATGGTGACGTTCTGCAGGTTGGACAGCGCGTCCTCATTGACCAAAAGCAGGGTGAGGCCAACGGCTGCGGTCAGGGCACCCCACATGGCGGAGAGCCACGGCTTCGCGGTTGCGGCACCGTTTTGGGTCATCGAACCCATCACGGTGGAAGCGGAGTCCGCGGAGGTAATGAAGAAGGTGGACAGCAAGATGACGGCGACGACGCCGGCAATGAAGCCACCAGGCAGGTTGTGCAGGAGATTAAACAGCTCTACCTCGGCGGATTCGCCGGTGATGGATTCGCCGTTTTGCTCCATGTGGATTGCGGTGCCGCCGAAGATGGCGAACCACAGTGTGGAAACGCCGGCTGGGATGAGCAGGACGCCTAGGCAGAACTCGCGGACGGAACGACCGCGGGAAATGCGCGCCAAGAACATGCCCACGAACGGGGACCAGGAGACCCACCATGCCCAGTAGAAGATGGTGTAGCCAGACAGCCACTCGCCGGCGGTGCCGTTTTCGGATTCTGCGGTACGGCCGATCATCTCGGTGAAGTAGTTGAAGTAGTTACCGATGGATCCTGGAACCTGGTTCAGGATGGTCACCGTTGGGCCCAAGATGAAGACGAAGATGGCCAGCACCGCAGCCAAGACCATGTTGGCATTGGACACGTACTGAATGCCCTTGCCCACACCGGACAGTGCGGACAGTAAGAAGGCCAGGGTCAGGACCAAGACAATACCGATAACCACGGACTGGGTTGGGTTATCGATGATGCCGGATGCCTCCAGGCCAGCCTGGATCTGCAGCGCGCCAAGGCCCAGGGAGCAGGCGGTGCCGAAGACGGTGGCGAAGATGGACAGGATGTCAATGAATTTGCCCAATCCGCCGTTGGCCCGGCGCTCGCCGATGAGCGGGACGAAGGCCTGGCTCAGCAGCTGCTTGCGGCCGATGCGGTAGGTGGAGTACGCGATGGCCAAACCAACGATGGCGTACACAGCCCAGGGGTGCAGCGTCCAGTGGAACATGGCATAGGCCATGGACGATCCCACGTTTTCCGTTCCCCGGCCGGGAGTGCCGTCGCGGTAGTTCGCGAGCGGCTCGGAAGCGCCGTAGAACATCAGGCCGATGCCCATACCGGCAGCGAACATCATGGCAATCCACGAAGGCGTGGAAAATTCCGGTTCCTCATTAATATGGCCCAACCTGATGGAGCCAAACTTGGAGGAAGCGATGAAGATAACGAAGGCCACGAAGACGGTGCCAAAGAGCACGTAGGCCCAACCGAACTTATCGACGACCCACGTCAGGGCCGCGGAAGAAAAGTCCGCGAAGTTATCCGGTGCGGCAAGGCCCCAGATAACGATGGCGGCAACGAGCACACCCGCAATCCCCATGATGGTCCAGTCAATCGGGATATTATCGCGGTCTGCGGCGATTTCGATTTCCGGATCGTCATACTCTTCGGGGTGGAACCCCTCAGAGTTGATCATGTCCTGGATCTGGCTCGTCGCCGTCTGCTCGTCCAGTGCCTCTTCTACCGTTTGATAATCCTCAATCGGCTGATCACTCGAAGCAGTAGAGGTGGTCCCAGCAGGCGCTTCACCGGGCCCCTTTCCTTCTTCGGGCACACCAGTGCCGTTATTTTCAGTATTAGTCATGCTCTCTACAGTGGCGGCGCGACCCCAATTTTTCAAACCGTTTTGTTAACAAAACCCCAGCTTACGCACATTTTTGGGCATTTCCTTAAGGCTTCCTGCACGCCCATAGGCTGCATATCCCCACGTAGACAGCTTTTAGGCGTCACACGCCCGAGAAATATAACGATTCGATAACATATATAAAAGCATGAAACCACCTGTTAGCACGCCTAATTGTGACGTTTTATACGCTGCATAGAAATAACCTGCGGACAGCTCAACAAGTGTTCAATTAGCGGACCGTCAGCGGGCATCCAACGCGGCATCGTATAACTCCCGATTCGACACCCCAGTCCCCTTGGCGGCCTGCTTGCACGCGTCCTTCAAGCGCATGCCGGCCGCGGCCAACTCCAAGGCCTGCGGGACAAGGTCAGCGGCGGTCACGGCAGCGCCGGTTCCGCCTTCGATGACCACGGTAATTTCGCCCTTGACTCCCTCGCTCGCCCATTCGGCCAGCTCAGCTAACGAGCCGCGGCGCACTTCCTCGTACGTCTTGGTCAGCTCGCGGCAGACCGCGGCGAGTCGATCGCCGCCGAGGACCTGGGCGGCATCGGCAAGCGTCTCGGCGATGCGGTGGGGCGATTCAAAAAACACGATGGCGCGTTTTTCATTGCGCAGCGATTCCAGCCATGCCTTTCGCGGACCGGGCTTGCGCGGAGGGAATGCATCGAAGAGGAAGTGGCCCACGCCCAGGCCAGACAAGGCAAGCGCCGTGGGCACCGCTGAGGGGCCCGGGAAACACGTCACGGGAATATCTCTTTCGGCGGCCGCGGCCACCAGTGACAGGCCCGGATCGGAGATGATCGGCATGCCGGCGTCGGTGACCACGAGGACGGTGCCGTGCTGGGCGGCATCGATAAGCTGCTGCGCACGCGCCTGTTCATTGTGGTCGAAGTTGGATACCACGGATCCGGACATCTCGATCCCCAGGGCCTGCGCCAGGTTGCGCACGCGGCGGGTATCTTCGGCAGCGATGACATCCGCATGCGCCAATGCCTGCATCAGGCGCGCCGAAGCATCACCGACATTTCCCAAGGGCGTGGCGGCAAGGATAACGCCGCGCGGAAGTGGTTCCAGACCTAAAGCTGACATGCCTCTAGCATTCCACATTCTCCTATGCGCCCGCGCGCAGGCTCGTCGCCTAAACTCTTCTTCGTGACTATTGCTACCGCTGCCCCCGCTAGCTCACCGCGCACCCCACATAACCGCGTGATGCCACCGGCACCGCGTACCTACACGTGGGGCAAGGCCGATTGGATAAGCACAGGCATCATCGCCGTTCTCGCGCTGATTACCCGGTTCGTGGGGCTTACCGCACCGGTGTCCCAGGGCACACCCGTCTTCGATGAAAAGCACTATGTGCCCCAAGCCTGGGACATGGTCAAAAGCTGGGATAACTTAGTCATCGGCGGCATCGAGACCAACCCGGGCTTTGGACTCGTGGTTCACCCGCCGCTGGGAAAGCAGATCATTGCCTTTTCAGAATGGGTCTTTGGTTATACCCCGCTGGGCTGGCGCTTGATGACGGCCCTCTTCGGCGTCGGCACCGTCCTGATGACCATGGCGCTGGCTCGCCGGTTGTCCTTTTCCTGGCAGGTGGCTACCTTTGCCGGCATTTTAGCCGTGTGCGATGGCGTCCTCTTGGTCTCCGCAAAATTCGGCATGCTGGATATCTTCCAGGTCTTTTTTATCGTCGCCGCTGCGTGGGCGCTTGCCCACGATCATCAACAAATGCGCGAGCGCCTCCACCAAGCCCTGTTGAACGACGGGATGGGCACCTCCCCATTCGGACCGCGCTTTGGCTTCCGGTGGTGGCGCTTTACCGCCGGCGTCTTCCTAGGACTATCGCTCGCCGTGAAGTGGTCTGGGCTGTACTACATCATGTTTTTCGGGTTGCTCTGCGTCTTTAGTGATCTCTCACTGCGCCGCAAGTATGGCATTCGCCGCTATATCGTGGGCACGCTCATCCGCGATACTCCCGCGGCCCTCGCTTCTCTGGTGGCCGTGCCCGTGCTCATTTATGTGTGGAGCTGGCGCGCGTGGTTTGCCTCAGAGACCGCGGTCTACCGGCACGCCAAGGTGGATGGAACCATCGGGGAAGACTCGTGGCTCATGCACTTACCGGAGCCGGTGGCCGGCTGGTTTTATTACCACTTATCCGTATTGGATTTTCACGCCAGCTTGACCTCTTCTGGTGGTCACCACCACCCTTGGGATTCAAAGCCGTGGGCATGGCTGGCTGGGGCTCGGCCCATTTTGTACTACTCCAGTACGAACCTAGAGTGCAGCGGCGGTGGCGAATGCCGCAAGATGCTCTACCTCTTTGGTACCCCGGCGATCTGGTGGCTGGTAGTCCCCGTGGTCCTTTGGGGACTGTGGTCGCTTATCATCCGCCGCAACCGCGCCTTCCTCATTCCCCTCGTGGGCTTCGCGGCCGGGTTCCTCCCGTGGCTAGCTGCCTTTGACCGGCAGATGTACTTCTTTTATGCCACCGCATTTATCCCGTTTGTCATTGTGCTTCTTGCCCTCACGCTGGGCCAGATGGTCGGACGCGGTAAGCCCATGAGGTGGCGCTGGATAACGCGAATCGTTGGTGGGACGATGCGGCGGGGAACGCTTGCCGCCGCCTGCTACCTGGCGCTGGTGGTCGCGATGTTCTTCTACTTCGCGCCCATCTTATACGGCTTCATCATCCCGGAATCTTGGTACCAGTCCATGATGTGGCTGCCCAGCTGGAAATAGGTAGCAGGAACCCGTGCGCCTTAGTGCGGCTGCGCGTTGAGGGATTTCCACCACGCGCGCACCAGGTAGCCCTTCTCGGCCGCCCACGCCCAGGCCAGGCTCACGGTTGATAGCGCGGTGGCAATAAGCAAATAGACCTGCTCCATAGTGACGGTCCCCAGCGCAATATCGCGCACGCCAAAGCCAAAAAGAAACGCAAACATTGTGGCGGATACCGGGAACAGCCCGGTCACAGACGCTGGGCGCCACGCGCTCCACAGCAGGCCACACGCCATGCCAAAACGCACGGCCGCGCCTTCCATCAGCAGGTTGGCGCGCTCTGGATCGGCCGCAGGATCCAGAACCGAACCTTCTGCGCCCATCGGCACCAGACCGGATGCCCGCACCACTTGCACGATGGCCCACACCGCAAAGACAAGTCCCATGACCACCAAAGCGATGCGCGCCACCGTGAGGTTGGCTTGCCTGGCGCTCGAGGCCCGCTTCCACTCCGGTTCTACCCCTGCGAGGATTACCTCAGAAAGGTCGGTCGGCGGCGCCATGCCGGAATCCGCCGGTTCCACGAAGCTTAAGGAACGCGATAGCGCCGCTGCCTTATCGCGAAAGGCCCGGCACTCCGCGCAGTGTTCAAGGTGAGCGTCGATGACGTCAGCGGAAAGCTCCGCTTCTTCCCCATCCAGCTGGGCGGAAATCGCCGCTTGCACTTGGCTATGCGTCAACATTGCTTAACGCCCTATCCAAGCTCGCCCGACCAGAACCAAAAATAACGATCATCAGCAGTGACATGCACAGAACCAAGGGGTACTCGATGCCACCGTCGCCAGCAAAGAGGCCATTGCCCCAGTGCACGAAGTACAGCGCGCCCACCATGTCCACGGCCAGCGCCGCAGCGGCAAAAGTGGTCAACAAACCAATGACGAGGAAGGCGCCGCCTACCATTTCCCCGATTGAGGCGGCATATCCGGCAATCTGTGGCTGCGGGATGCCGAGGACAGAAAACTGCCCCACAGTCTCATCCATTCCGTCCATGAACATCTTGTCCACGCCGTGCGCGATAAAAATGAGTCCGAGGACCAACCGAAAAAGCAGCAATGCGGCATCACGGACGGCAGGTCTATTCATGGTCAATAGACTACATCGAATGCCCACCCCAACGCGAAGACGCCACCGCCCCACCCGCCTAGCTCGCGATTTCACCATCTAGCAAGACTCACGCTGCGCCCATCCAGCAATCGCTGCTTCAATGGGAAAGACAAAGACAATAGGCACGACATATCAACAGGAGAACCTCCCATGGACACTGAAACCACCACCGAAGAACGTACCCCGCTGGCCTACGACGAGCACGGGGTAGCCCGCACGCCGTGGGCCGTGACATCGTCACTTCTAACGGATTATTACGATACCGAATGGGGCCTTCCCATTAGGGACGAGGCCGGTCTTTTTGAGCGCCTGAGCTTGGAGTCCTTCCAGTCTGGGCTTTCCTGGGCCGTGGTATTAAAAAAGCGCCCCGCCTTCCGCGAGGCCTTTTGCCACTTTGATCCGGACAAGGTTGCGGCATTCGGTGAGGCCGAGGTGGAGCACTTGCTTGCCGATGCCTCCATTATCCGCAACGAGCCCAAGATCCGCGCCACCATCAATAATGCGAAAGCCACCATTAAACTACGCGAGGACGGCGGCTTAGCGGATTTCATTTGGAGCTTTCAGCCCGCAGAAAATATCTATCCCGAGGTTATGGAGGATATCCCGAAAAAGAGCCCCGAGTCGCAGGCAATGTCGCGGGAATTGAAGAAGGCCGGTTTTAAGTTCGTGGGGCCGGTGACCTGCTTTGCGCTCATGGAGGCTATCGGGATGGTCGATACCCATCTCTTGGGCTCTCACCGCCGGGCTACCTCCGGCGTATGGCCGGAGGAAACCGAAAAGCTCCACGGAAGGGAGAATGCAGCCGACTAATTATCCCGCGCGTCGAGCGGCCAGGTCATCGCGGCGACCTACCCCATCGGGCCCGGCGTGTGGGCCATCAAAGTCACCGTCTTCATCGTCGCTGTAGCTTAAGGGAAGGTGCTCAAAGTCGGGGCTTTCATCGTCGATTTCGACGACGACCGCACCCGGACGGCGCAGGTTGCGGGGGATCTTCAACGCCTCATCATCGGTATTGTGAACGCCCAACCGCGCCCGGCGCAGGTGCTTTACGCGGCGGCGCAAGAGTGCTTGCTCTTGGCGGACTTGTGCGCGCAACGCCACCAGATAGATGCCGGTCAGAACGCCGACGATACCTGCCAGCCACCAGGTCCATCCGCCAGCCACAATGCCGAGGGCCACGGTGAGGACCACTGCGATGGCTAAGCCGATAAGCGTGCGCTGGCGACGCTGGTAGCGCGTAGCGGACTTTTCCTTATCCGCCACTGGGTCCCAGCCTCCGCGGCCAAGGCGGCGCTGAGCAAAAGCTACCTCGTCTTCAGAAAGGTCTGTATTCAGCGCCGCGTCCTCAGAGCCCTGGGCACCGTACTCATCGGCTTCTGCCGATTCCTCGGCTGCACCGTCGTTGTCTGCCTCTTCCGAACCGGTCTCTGCGGTGTCCGTTTCTTCGGCATCGATAACAGGAGCGGGATCGACCGCACCTGGGTACATCAGGTCTACCGGGGAGGTATAGGTCTCGTCGTAGTCGTACGCATCCTCAGCAATGTCTGCTGCCACCGGCGCAGTGAAAGACTCGGTGGAATCGGCAGCCACATTCCTGCGGCGGCGCTTGCGCTTTGCACCACCTTCTTCCCCGCCGGCGCGCTCATCATCAAGCAAGACATCATCGGCATCATCAAGGTCCGCATCTGCATCGACGGAGGCCTTGGACGTACGCGCGCTATCGGCGGCAGTGGTGGCATCGGTGGTATCAGCGGTGTCAGCAGCCGCAGCCGGAGTCACCGATTCCTCAATGACTTCACCCTCAATGGTCTCTGCAGCGTCTTCAACTGGGGCGGAGTGTTCATCGTGCGCGTCCGCCCTGTCCTCGTCGGTGGCAGAGCGGAATGCGCAGCCACCAACGCCGAAGGGTTGCGCCCGGGCGCGGCGGGCAGCACCGGCGATGGTCCGCGACTGTGCGCGGGAAGCGCGGCCCTCTGCTTCATCCTCGATCAGCACGTCATCGACGTCTACCTCGCGGTCTGAGTCCTCAGTGGAAGCGGGTACAACCTCGTAGTCTTGGTCTTCATCCGCAGCACTGCGGTGCACATCATCGGCCCGCAAGCGCGGGCGGCGGCGGCCGGCAACATTGCCGGAATCGCCGGAAAAGAGCACGCGGGTATCCTCAAAGGCCTCTCCGGTGTGGCTCATCGGGCGATTGCTCCTGCCTAGGAGGCACGGCGCGAGCACGAAGAGCCACACCACGATGATTGCAATAACTGGCACAGCTGTGGACACGACTTAAGGACCTTCCCTTGGGGTGCAGATGATTACTCCACTCTAATCGCCAAAACCGCACTTTAGGGGCCACAGAAGCCGCAAATTACAATGTTGTTACTTATGTGAAAATTGAGAAAGCATTACTCGGAATTAAGCATGCTTTTCATACCAAACGCCCAGCTTGGCGCAGCCGCTCAACCGCCGTGGATGAGAAGTCTTCCTTGACTAGGGCCACGAAATGATGATCCCGCCAGGCGCCATCGATATGCAGGTTGCGGCGCAAATACCCCTCGGAGCGAAAGCCGTTGGCCCCCAGCACGCGCCCGGAGGCGGGGTTTTGCTCCAAGTAGGTGGCGGTCACTCGGTGCAGGCCTACCCGCCCAAAGGCGTGATCCACGCCCAAGGCCGTGGCCGCGGTGGCGACGCCGGCACCCTGCACGGCGGAATAGACCCAATAGCCAATCCAACAGTCCCGGATGCTGCCGTGCTGGATATTGCCGAGCGTTACCTGGCCGACGAATTTTCCCTCGAGCTCAATGGCCAAGGGGATCACCTGCGCATCGCGCGCGGAGTTGCGCAGAAAAATGAGGTAATTCCACCAGGCCCGCGAGCTGTGGGCCTCTGTCCAAGTGGTCGCTTGGGTCGGCTCCACCGGCCGGAGCAATGGTTCATCCTCAATGCGCTGGCGCCGCCACTCGGGACCATCCGAGCGCAGCAAGGGGCGCAGCCGCATTCGCCCGCCAGACGGCAGTGTCCCCGAGGAAGGAAGCTGCACCGTCGGCGTCGCTTCCGGCCAACCGGGATGCAGATCATCAGTGGGCCCGGTGACTGGATGGCGCAGCTTGGCTGAGGCGGTACCGAAAGGGTCAAGCATTAGCTGCGCTGGGTCAGAAATAAGACGTCAACAACATCGCCCGGGCGGATCTCGGTGACTTCCTCTGGCACGCGGATCATGGCGTTGGCCTCGGAAAGTCCGGCCAGTAGGTGCGCCGGCGCGCCGGTCGCACCGCCAAGGCCCTCAACCAGGTAATCGGCGGTCTCGGCATCGCGCATCAAGCGGGCGCGGATGAAACCACGGCGCCCGGGGCGGGAATCAATGTGGTTGAGCGCGCGGGCACGCACCACCCGGCGGTGGGCGTTGCGCTTGCCCAAGGCCAGGCGAATCAAGGGGCGAATATAGATTTCGAAAATAACCAGCGACGATACCGGGTTCGAGGGAAGGAGGAAGGTGGGGATGCGTTCATCTCCTACCAGCCCAAAACCTTGCACGGATCCTGGGTGCATGGCCACGCGGGAGGTATCGATATCGCCGATTTCCGCCAAAATCTCGCGGATTTGCTCGGCACCGGCGCCACCAACGGCACCGGTAATCACGAGGGCCTCGCTGCGCGTGATATGGGTTTCTAGCACTTCCCGGATGCGACGGGGCTCGCCTTCGGCAATGCCCACGCGGACCACGTCCGCCCCCGCTTCTTTTGCAGCGGCAGCCAAGGAGTAAGAGTTCACATCAAAGACTTGGCCTAGGCCCGGTTCCTTGTCCACATCAACGAGCTCGCGGCCAAAGGACACGATGGTCACACGGGGTCGCGGATAAACCAGCACCTTGGAGCGCCCCACGGCGGCCAGCAGGCCAATCTGCGCCGGGCCAAGGACGGTGCCGGAGGACACAGCGACATCGCCGGGCTGAATATCATCGCCCACGCGGCGGACGAAGTCGCCCGAGCGCACCGTCCGGTGCGCCGTGATGCGCTTGCGGCCGCGATCGGTCCACTCGAGGGGCAGGACGGCATCGGCAAGCGTGGGCAAGGGCGCGCCCGTATAGACGCGTACGGCCTGCTTGGGCTGCAGGCGCAACGGCTGCTTCGAACCGGCCGGAACCTCGCCCACGACGGGCAAGGAGCGCTCGACCTCGGGTGGGGCGGGCTGCGCGGCGGCGTCCTCGGCCTGCTCGGCAGATCCCTCCCCTTCGCTGCTTTCCTGGTCCTGATTCTTCGGGCGGCGCACCTTCAGCCCGCGCTCGCCGCCGATATCAACGGCGCGAACCGCATACCCATCGATGGCCGCCTGGGGAAAGCCCGGTAAGGGCTGATTGGCCTGCACCTGCTCGGCGCACATTAACCCCAGCGCATTAGAAATGCTCATCCGCACCGGCTCCGGGGTCGTCGCCGCATCAGTAACCAGCGCCAACTGGTCATCTACTGAACGCATACGGTCTCTGCCCGCCCTTTCTTCTTGCCCTTTTACCTTGCTTCCCTCAACGCACGTGCGCGCGGCAAGATAGTTAGTTAAGGCCTTGTTCCGCCTCGAAATCGGACATGATTTGTTTAATAGCTTTATACAGCGCTGGGCCGTATTTTTCATCGCGCAGGCCAAAGTCCACGTTGGCTGGGATATAGCCACCGGGGTTGCCCAAATCGTGGCGCTTGCCCTCGTGGACCACTACGTGGACGGGCTCGCCTTCCTCAATGAGCAGCTCGATGGCATCGGTAAGCTGCAATTCCCCGCCCTTGCCCGGTTCGATCCGGCGCAGCGCATCAAAGATCTTGCGGTCCAAAAGGTAGCGCCCCGTAGCAACCAGGTTGGACGGTGCGTCCTCCGGGTCCGGCTTTTCTACCATGCCGATAACCTTTTTCACGCCCGGCGCGTCAGTATCTTCTACGTCGAATACGCCGTAGTTAAACGTCTGTTCCTGCGGCACCGCAAAGGCGCACAGCACGCTGCCGCCGAGCTCGGCGCGAACGCGCGCCATATCCGCCATGACGGTGGCCGGCAATACGATGTCATCCGGCAGCATGACGGCAAAGGAGTCCTCGTCTTCTGCCAAGACTTCTTCCGCCAGCCCCACGGCATGGCCCAAGCCCAAGGGCTTTTCTTGCTCTACCGCGATGGGCTCAATGAGCTGGTGGGCGCGGTTGACCTTGGCTACCTGCTCATCCTTGCCGCGGGAATCTAAGGTTTCTACCAGATCCGGAAATTCCGCAAAATGGCGCATTACTTCTTGCTTTTCGGGTGCGGTAATGACCGCAAGGCGGCGCGCGCCCACAGAGGCTGCCTCCTCAGCAATCAATTCGATGCCGGGAGTATCCACAACGGGCAGCAATTCTTTGGGGACGGTTTTCGTGGCGGGCAGAAAGCGGGTGCCCATGCCAGCCGCTGGAACTACAACCGTGGTGATTCCGGTGGCGGAATCTTCGAGTTCATTAGCCATGGATCTTAGGGTACAACGGCGCACTATTTTCCTGTGTAGCGCTACGCCACGGACGCTATTATTTATTTATGCCTTCTTCCAGCGATATCAAAGCTCAACTCCGTACCCGCCTGCTTCGCGCGCGCCGCAGCCTCACCGACGATAAGCGCGCGGAATGGACCACTGCCTTGCGCGAGCAGTTGGAACCCGAGCTTGCCGGCGTATCGAGCGTCGCTGCCTATTGGCCGTTGGGCTCAGAGCCAGGCGGGGCGGATTTCATCCCGTGGCTTTCCCGCCGCGTTGACCGCGTATTATTGCCCATCACCTGCGGCAACGGCGTCTTGAACTGGGCAGAATACAAAGGCCCGCACAGCATGCAGCCCGGCCAGTTGGGCATTTCTGAGCCGGCCGGCCCGCGTTTTGATAGCCGCGTGCTGTGCGGTTGCGATCTGATTTTGGCCCCAGCCATGGCCATCGATGCCGCCGGAAACCGCCTGGGCAAAGGCGGCGGGTACTATGACCGCGCGCTTTCCATGGTGCCGCGCAACCACCCCGCGGTACTCGCCATGGTCTACCCCACCGAGTTCCTTGACTCTATCCCAGCCGGGTCGCACGATCGCCGCGTCGAGGCCGTGGTTACCGCCGCAGGAATCCACCGCTTTTCTTCCTAAACCGAGGGAACCGCGCAGGCGGTAGCGCAGTCTAATTATGCATGGCTCATTCCCCGTCCCCGCGAATCTCACAGTTCTTCCGCACTCTGCGCACCCCTGGGCACCGCCGCGGCGTGCTCGTGCGGCGCGTCATCGCGCTGGTCCTGCTCGTTGCCGCACTGGTTTCCGCGATTTCCAGGGCGAAGGAACTGCCGCAGGTGCTGGTCTTTAGCCACGATCTGCCCGCCGGTGCGGAGCTTTCCGCCGCCGATGTCTCCCTCGAGCGCCTGCCTTCTTCTTCCATTCCTAGCAGCGCGCTTGCCGATGCCCCCTCCGATCTCGCCGGCCGCATCATCACCGCCGCCGCGGGCAAGGGCGAGGTGGTCACCAGCCAGAGACTCCTAGGCCAAGAGTTGGTCTCTAGCCTCGTCGCGAACTCGGGGTCTGCCGATTCTAAGGAAGGAGGCTCCGGCCGCATGATCCCAGTAAAACTTGCCGATCCTGACATCATCCCTCACCTGCACCACGGCGATACCGTCGATATCGTCACCGCAAGCGATGCCACCGATTCCCAGCCCGCGACCGCACGCGTCATCGCCTCCGGCGCCCGAGTCGTATCTACCACCACCGCGGAGGGCGAAGTTTCTTCTGCCACCGTCTTGCTCGCACTTCCCAATGAGCACGCCAACGATGTAGCCGCCGCTTCATTAAACCAACCGCTGACCGTGGTCATCGTGGGCGATCGCGCCCAGCCCCAAGCCGTTGATGACGCAGATACTGCTGCCTAAAGACCGCCTCAACCTATTGCGTATTGGTCGTCTTTGCAGTACTTATTCCTGATCTATTCCTGCGCCGATTCCGCGATTTCAACAGCTTGACCGACGTCATAGGTCGGGTTTTGTCAAGGAATCAAAATCCAGTTTTCCGACTGACCCGCGAGCCTCGGGTGGGCTATTCAAAGCTCTTCCAGGGAAGTCCCGTTCTCCCTATCCTCTCGGGCAAATTCCTGAAGAAATTCGTATGCGGCATTATGACCAATATGCGGTGCCGCCTCTAGGCCGAGCCCTTTTGTTCGAAGCCCAAAGCCGAATTTTACGACCGTCAGCGTCGGCCTACCCGCGATGCTCTTCACCAAACTATGACCTACTGGACTGAAAGGGCTACAACCGTAGACGCCAACCCTCCACACTCGGATTGGTCAATCTCGTCGATTTCGAATGCCACATCGCCCAAACCAGGCAGGAAGAAGAAATCGCTGCCTAGCTATGAGGTAGCGCTACTAAGAGTCCATAATTTGAGGAAAATTCGATTCCTGTCGTGCAGAGCGGGTCTCACTTCCTCAGATGTCTACTTAGCGAGGGCAAGAGCGAGCACTCTTTCTATAATCCGCCCCAGTTTGACGTCCCTTAGTGTAGTGTCGAAACCACTGACCGGCCTGCAGATTCGTAGCTCCCACGATCATTAACAATTTGTTGTCGGTGTCTTTCAGTTCAAAATTCAATTCTTCCGTACTCAATTACAAGGTTATTTCCATGCCCACCAATAGGCCAGTGCTTGAAGTCCAAGCAGTTACTGTCAAGGCGACTCCGGAGACACCCCCCTAGCATTACCCCTAGATTTTGCACTTTATGACGGACAAAAAGCGTTATTATCGGGACCTTCTGGATGTGGCAAGACCACATTCCTGAACGCGCTAGTAGGATTGCATCCCCTTAACGAAGGTAACGTCGCATTACTTGATGAATTCGACGTATCTAAAATTTCGGTGTCAACGCGCCAAAAATTACTCCGCAGCAACATTTCCTACGTTGGTCAAGAATTATTTCCTTTTCCAGGGCTCACGGTCAAAGAATATTTAGAATTCAATCTACAAATTTGTAATAAAAAATCGAATTCTCGGGCATACATCGAAATTCTTGGATCTTTAGGTATAGAGCACACTTTAGACCAATTATTAAGTGAACTTTCAAAAGGCCAGTTACAGCGAGCCATGATTACTGGGGGACTCATACGCCAACCTGGATTACTTCTACTTGACGAGCCGAGCAGTGCATTAGATAGCGATTCTCGGGACAGTTTATTCAGTGTCTTGGACGACGTTGTGCAAGAGGGAACAGCAGTTCTCATGGTGTCCCACGATCCAGACTTTGAAAGTTTCGTTGATGGTGTAATCGTTATGGAAAAGGACGACGCGGGCCATGAATAAGTATTTCCGAAAAGTTGGGTCTTCGATCGTCGGAGAAGTCAAAATATACTTCTATGCACTCGCATTACTCCTCGGAATCACCACAAGTTTCGTTCTTGTTTTGGGTTCGGTCTGGTCGCGATTAATCGACGAGTACCCGGATGACCAATTCAAATTCATTGGTGGAAATATGCTCTTCTGGGCTACATTTGTTGCTATCGCAACTAACATTCCGTTAGGAGCTCTCGGGTCCTTACTTCTTCGGGAACAATCTGTACTACTTATACGCTTTGGGCTAGGTCGGCGACACTTCATCCGCGTATTGGTTAGTCAAATGTGGAGACCACTCGTCGGCGCCTTACTCCTCGTGGCCGTTCTTTATTTACCATTTTCTGCATTATTAGAGTGGATTCCTGATGAAAGTGGTGCCCCATTAATCCGGGTTGGTGGATTTGGTATCCCCTCATCTTTCGGCATACTTCTTGCAGCCATTAACCTTTTTCTCCCACTAGCCATCTCAACTTTACTCCTGGGTACAAATTTGGTGAAAGGTGCGAAGAAAAACTCGGCGGCATTAGATTCGATAAAACGGTGGCTCGCACGAGGTATTTTTGCTTTAGGTGGAGCATCGTTGATTATATTCGGAATAGTTTATCAAAATGGACAGCAAGGTGGCATTTTATTTACGATAGGGCTATTGCTCGTAGGCGCTATCCTCGTTCCTCATTTGGGACCACAAATTGCACTCGGCATTACAAAAATCGTCGCAAGATTATCCTCATATCGCCCTAGCCCCGTATTGAGCCAATCTGTAACTTCTGAGTACCGGTCGCGACTTTCCGGAATTGCGTTATTCCTTTTCCTCGTCACAAGTATTCCCGCATTACTTTTCAGTGCATCTGGCATGCAGGCCAGAGCAATGGGAAAAGGCGGTATTGCGCAATGGGATTTCTGGATCCTAATGGCAGTTCCTCTAGCTTTTACTCTATTAGCGATTATTTCTGCCAGTCTCATACTTAGCCAATTACTCAACCGCAGTCTCTATAAATTCCTGAAGTTAGGGGTTTCGGGCAGCGAATACCATTTCGCATTATTGCTCACACTTGCTTCGGTGGTTTTCACTTCGCAGATATTAGTACTTGCTAGCATATTTGTCCTAGGTTTACTCATGATGTTCATTTGGAATATCAGTTGGATCGAAATGTTCAGTGAACTATATTGGCAACCCCTAATACTTGTGGCCATCCTTGTAATGATATTAGAGCCGCTTCTTTATGCATTATTTTCCAGAATAAAGGGAAAGAACACCCAAAACCTTTCGGTACCGACTAGATAGCCTGCTGCAGGAGACTCTAGTTTAAGTCCGACAAAAGTTAGGTTATCCATACAGTTCGCCTGCCCCTATAGTGACGCCAAGACAAATACACCGAGCGCCTCATTCATACGGGATCCCTTCCGCCCGCGAATTGGAATAATGTTATTTTCAACCAATAATTTTTAAATCGCACTTTAAGCCCGACATTATAAACCGATATCGCAACCGTTGCGCGGTAGTTAACTAAGCGACAATTTTGCCACCTCTAATCCTCTCAAGTTGTGATGACTTTCAGCTTGAACTAAACTTCCCGCTTGCTCATGGTTCACACCCATCCTTATCTATTCCCAGAAAGGTTCTCCGTCTCCCATGCTCAAGGGCTTTAAAGACTTCATTATGCGCGGCAACGTGGTCGAGCTTGCCACCGCAGTCATCATCGGTTCCGCATTCACGGCGATTGTTACCTCCGTAACGGATTCCATTATTCAGCCGATCATTAACTCCTTTGGCTCCGCCGAAGTCGATGGTTTGGGCTTCCAAATCACCGATAATAAGTCCACCCTCGTAGACTTTGGCGCCGTCATTACCGCAGCGATTAACTTCCTGATCATCGCCGCAGTGGTGTACTTCCTCATTGTGATGCCATTGAACAAGCTCACTGAAGCCGCCAAGCGCCGCCAGGGTGTGGACCCAGAGGCACCGGCACCAACCTCGGAAGAACTCCTTGCAGAAATCCGCGATCTCTTGCAGGCACAGAACGCTGATGCTGTCACCGCCGAAGATAAGGCACTTGGGGATGCCGCTGCGGCCGAGGGTACCGATAACTCCACCGCTTCAGAGAGCAAGCACAGCCGCCACGACGACTAATTCTTGCTAAGAAGCAGTTAAGCCCGTGTCCACCTTCGCAACGAAGGAGGCCACGGGCTGTTGTTATGACTGCTTGAGCATTTCCTGGCTCGGGACAAGTATGCGCGGGCTATCCGCCGTGATGCGGCGGCTGGTTTTCGCGGTAAAATTCTTCGCCGCGCTCGGCGGCTTGGGCGAGATCGCCTTCCGCTGCGGCATCCTCGAGGGTGACGATGCGCTGGGCATCAGTACCTTCTCCACTAGCTAATTCCTGCTCTACAGGGCGATCCGCGCTGCGGTCATATTCCGGGGCATCTGATCGCCGGAATACGCGCCTGCGCTGACGGCGTGGTTGCGAGGTCATGGCAGTATCTCCACCCCTTTCCTTCGCGTTATTGCACGCTGGATTCTTGCAGTTGATCCACGAGGTGGTGGACCAGCGGGGTCAACGTGGCCATGCCGTCGCGCACGGCAGCGCGCGACGGCGCAAGGTTGACCACGACGGTGGAACCAGAAACGCCCGAAATTCCGCGGGATGCGCACGCATCGACCGCGCCGCAAGCCTGACCAGAAGAGCGCAAGGCTTGGGCCACGCCCGGCACCATCTTGTCGATGACCCCAGTGGTAGCTTCCGGCGTCTTATCGCGCGGGCCCACTCCGGTGCCGCCGACAGTGAGTACGAGATCTACACCGCCGACGACGCCAGTTTCAATGGCCTGCCGGATCTTAGATTTCTTCGAGCGCACAACTACCGAACCATCGATGCGGAAATCCGCCTCTGCCAAAAGCTCAGTAACCAGTTTGGAGGTACTATCTGAATTTTCGCCGGGGTGATCCGTGACGATCACAACGAGTGCGCGGCGTGGAGCCGCCAACCGGTCCTCTTTCTCACTGGCCAAGAGGTAGGCATCATCCGGCTCCGCCACATCCCGCAAAGCGTCTGTGGAAGCCGAATCCTCCAAACTGGTGGAGTCGGTCAAGTCTTGCTGGGAGTCTGCCATTTTTCTCCTTCAAAGAAACGTCGGGGGGCGCAATGCGGACACGGCGCGGGCTGCGTTTTAATCTACTCGCCTGTCAGGGTTACCTCTACCTGACGAGTGTCATCCGAATTTCCATCGGATACTTCCAAGGTGACGGTCGCACCGAAGTCCTGGGAACGCGCGGCTGCGATAAGCGCATCGGCGTTTTCAATCAGCCGGTCATTGACGCGGGTGACGATATCGCCCTGCTTCAAACCTGCTTGTTCCGCCGGGCTCCCCGGCTCAACCTCGGCAATGCGCGCGCCATTTCCGTCATCGCGCGCCAAGACCTTAACCCCCAAGGTGGGGTGGGTTACGTGGCCTTTATTGATGAGCTCATCAGCCATGCGCTTGGCAAAGTTGGAAGGAATGGCAAACCCGAGGCCGATAGATCCGCCCTCACCCGAGGTCTTATCGGACAACGACGCAATCATCGAGTTCATACCAACGATATTGCCCTCCATATCCACCAAGGGACCACCGGAATTGCCGGGGTTGACGGCGGCGTCGGTCTGGATGGCATCGATAAGCGAGGACTCGCCACCCTGCTGAGATGCGCGCACCGGCCGATTCTTGGCGGATACGATGCCGGAGGTCACCGTGGCATTGAGGCCGAGCGGCGAGCCGACGGCGACTACTTCCTGACCAACCGCTACCGCATCCGAGTCACCGAATTGCAGGTGCGGCAGGTCGTGCACGTCCTTGATCTTGATGATGGCAACATCCGTATTGGCATCGGAAGCCACGAGATCGGCTTCGTGCTTGCTGCCATCATTCAAGGTCACCTGCATGATGCCGCCTTGCTCTGCACCGGCGATGACGTGGTGGTTGGTTAGCACGTAACCATCAGGAGAAATGATGGAACCGGAACCTTCCGCAGCCGAGGTCCGAGTAGCGGTCTGAATGGATACCACGGCCGGCAAAACCTTGGCAGAAACCGCTTCCACCGAGCCTTCCTCTGGCTCCTTGCCCATGCTATTGGCAGCCGGTTTACTAGTGAGCGCCTCATTGACCACGGACGTGCCGCTGCTGGATTGATTCTTTCCCACGACCACGCCGGTAATGGAGCCTGCAGCGATTGCCGCTACCGCAGCGATTGCCATCGCGGCACCCAGCCCGATCTTCTTTTTCTGCTTTGGCTGTGGCGGCAATGGCGTTACCCCAGGCACGGGCAGCTGGCCGGGTTGGTTATTCGCAGGCCCCTGCTGGGAGTAATCGCCTTGCTGGGTAGCGAAGGACGAGGTTTCATCCTGCCCGCGGGTAGCACCCGGCTGAGCGCCGCCAAAGAGGCGATTGCTGGGCGGGGTGTACTGCCCGTGCTGCGGCGCCTCGTTACCGTGTGCGGAGGCTTGTGCCTCCTGCTCGTTGATGCGCGGCTGGTTCCAGCCTTGGGAATAGGTTCCGTTGGAATACGCGGATCCAGTATCCTGTTGCCCTCCGCGCGGCTGGTTATACGGCGCCTGCCCATTGTTCGCGCCGTTGGGTTCCTGCGGGACACCGTGCGACTGACCATTATTACCGCGGTTGTCATCATTCCTCATGTTCATAGGAACACTATGCCTCGCTTCACTTAGTCACAACTTAAACTACTCTGCCAACCTACTAGAAGTTCCTGTGAAGTTACTGTAGGCAATACGCTGGCCAAACTCACCACACCTGTCGCCTCCCTTACGTTCGCACTCGACTCCACCATCACCCCGTTAGACATCCTCCCATCCCGCGGCACACCGCTGTGAACAGAATCACCGAGGAATAAAATCGATCCATAGCTATGTTAGCGTACTTTTATATTTAACTTAAGGTTAGCCTTACTTTAACCTTAAGTTAAATCTTTTTTATCTTTCCAACCCAAGGAGTATGCAGTGCTGACATGGCTCAAATCTCCCCGCCCACGCCCTCAATTACCTAAAGAGGACGTTGATAAGAAATTCCCCCGCCTTCGTTTCCAGGTCTTCATGGGAATCTTCCTGGGTTACGCGGGCTTTTACCTCATCCGCAACAACATCTCCACGATCGCGCCGCTGCTGCTGGAAGATAACGGGAGCATCGACAAGCCTGCAATCGGCATCATTAGTAATGCCGTGCTGATTTCTTATGGCTTATCCAAATTCTTTTCCGCCATGCTCGCGGACCAATCCAATGCGCGCTATTTCCTGCCCATCGGGCTGAGCTTGTCCGCGCTGATGAACCTGATTGTCGGATTCGTCCCGTGGGTCTCTGCATCCGTAGGCGTCTTTGCCACCGTCATGTTCCTCAATGGCTGGTTCCAAGGCATGGGACACCCACCATGCGGCCGCGTCATCGTGCAATGGTTCTCCACATCCGAGCGCGGTTGGAAGGGCTCGCTGTGGAATACCTCGCACAATGTGGGTGCAGGCGTATTACCGCTGCTGGTAGGCGTCGGCTTGGCGATGACCGGCAATCAATGGCAGGTAGCCTTTTGGCTCCCCGCAGTCGCGGCCCTGATCATCGCGGCCTTAGCTTTCTTACTCATCCGCGATAACCCGCCTTCAGAAGGACTGCCGACGGTCGATGAATGGCGCAATGATCCCGCCAAGGTTGCAGATATCCAGCGGCAAGAAGGCGATGGAATCTCCACCAAGGATCTCATTTTCAAATACGTCCTGCGCAACCGCATCATTGTCCTCTTGGCCATCGCCAACGTATTTGTCTATGCACTGCGCTACGGCGTGCTCAACTGGATTACGACGTACCTCGCTGAAGTCCACCACATGAACATCAATTCCGGCTTGGTCGCCTTCGGCGCCTTCGAGCTCGCAGGCCTGCTGGGCACCATTCTCTGCGGCTGGATGTCCGATAAGCTCTTCCACGGCAACCGCTCTAAGGTCATCTTGATCTTTATCTTGGCTACGGGCCTGTCCATCGCCGGCTACTGGCTGGCACCAGTGGGCACCCCGTTCGCGGTTATGGTTACCTTCATCGCACTCATCGGTGCCTTCATCTACGGTCCGGTTGGCCTCATCGGTTTACAGGCCCTCGACCTCTCCCCGCGCAATGTGGCAAGTACCGCTTCCGGTTTTACGGGGCTTTTCGGCTACCTGCTCGGTGCCACGCTCGCCTCGACCGGTGTGGGCTACCTGGTCAAGTACGCCGGTTGGAATGTCACCTTCATGGTCTTCCTGCTCTTTACCATCCTCGTTTTGGCCATCTTCCTCTTTATTAATAAGGAAGAAGTCCGCCTCACCGAGGAGCGCAAGGCCGCCCTCGAGGCATAGGCCTTCGGCTTAGGAGAACGCACTGTGGCTGCGCGTTCCCCGCACCACCTGCCGCCCACCCCGGGCCTGCAGGTGCTTTTTGATGCCCCCTAGAATCTAAGCGGGTCTAAAACATCGCAACCCCCTCGCAGTCACTAATAAGCAACCGGGAGGGGGCGAGGATGAAAGCAGGCTTAGAACTGCTCTACGTCAACCAGGCCGAGCTTAGCGGCCTTGACCAGACGGCGCGGGATGCGCACGGTCTGACCGTCAATGGTGACTTCCTGGAGGGCGACGTTGTCAGCCTTCCACTGGGAACGACGTGCGTGGGTATTCGCACGGGACTTCTTAAACTTAGGAGTTGCCATTTTCTCTTCTTCTCCTTACGCGTTCTTCTTCTTGCGGCGAGCCATGGCACCGAAGCGCTGGTTGAAGCGCTCGACGCGGCCAGCGGTATCCATAACGCGCTGTGCACCAGTCCAGAACGGGTGGGACTCAGCAGTAACGTCAACGACGATGAGCGGGTACTCGTTGCCGTCTTCCCACTCAACGGTGCGAGAAGAGGTAGCGGTGGACTTGGTCAAAAAGGAGTGACCGGTACCAGCATCACGGAAGACCACTGGGTGGTAATCCGGGTGGATGTCTTTCTTCATATATATTCCCTCAGGGTTGGACTACGGGTCGGTTCCGCACACTGGATTGCTATGCCGGTACGGATCGTGCCCGAGTTGGGATGTACAGTTACAGCTCGCCCGGCGCCACAAAGCGCGCCGACCGATAACCTGAATTATCCTACATTCCACGGCCATATATACGAAATTGCTCGCCTGTGGCAACCACAGTCGCCACAGGCACACATATGCGCCCCATTCATTATAGTAGGCCTCGTACCTCCCCAATGCTTTGGGCGCTGTCGCTTGATCATCGGCAGAAAGCCGACACCTTTATACGTAGGGGCATCGCAGCAGCGATTAGGTATATCGCGAGTAAGGCTGTAAGATTTGCTCTTGCTGTTGTCAAAATATACGTATTACGCCCCGTCTACTGGTTTTTGACGACGATGCCGCACCTGCTCACACCTCACTTTTTGAGCACTGCCACCCTCACACGGCAGTCGGCACGTAGTCGTTTATAGCCACGATGTGGGCGGCTAGGAGAAAGAAGACCCATGTCGGCTATTTGCCAGGTAACGGGCCGCAAGCCGGAATTCGGCAAGCAGGTCTCGCACTCGCACCGCCGCACTTCGCGCCGTTGGAACCCCAACGTGCAGCGTCGTCGCTACTACCTGCCCTCTGAGGGCCGTACCATTACTCTGAATGTTTCCACCAAGGGTATGAAGATCATTGACCGCGACGGCATCGAGTCCGTTGTTGCCAAGATCCGCGCACGTGGGGAGAAGATTTAAGTATGGCACGTAACGATATTCGCCCAATCATCAAGCTGAAGTCCACTGCGGGCACCGGTTACACCTACGTGACCCGTAAGAACAAGCGCAATAACCCGGATCGCATCTCCCTGAAGAAGTTCGATCCGATCGCCCGCAAGCACGTCGAATTCCGCGAGGAGCGATAATTCATGGCTAAGAAGTCCAAGATCGCTAAGAACGAGCAGCGCAAGGAAATCGTCGCCCGCTACGCGGAGCGTCGCGCTGAGCTCAAGAAGATCATCAAGAACCCGAACACCCCGGATGAGGAGCGTTTGGAGGCTCAGTTCGAGCTGAACCGCCAGCCTCGTGACGCTTCCCCAGCCCGCGTTCGTAACCGCGACGCAGCCGATGGCCGCCCACGCGGTTACCTCCGCAAGTTCGGCCTGTCCCGTGTCCGTATGCGCGGCATGGCTCACCGTGGTGAGCTGCCGGGCGTTCGCAAGTCCAGCTGGTAAAGGGGTAATTGCACAATGGCTAATAAGCGCAATAACCAAAAGAAGTTCCGTATGGAGCAGAGCCGTCGCCCGAAGAAGAACCCTTTGAAGGCTGAGGGCATTGAGAAGGTGGACTACAAGGACACCAAGACTCTGCGTCTATTCATCTCGGATCGCCACAAGATCCGTTCCCGTCGCGTCACTGGCTTGACCCCGCAGCAGCAGCGTCAGGTTGCTACCGCAGTCAAGAACGCACGCGAAATGGCTCTCCTGCCGTTCACCACCCGCTAAACAGTAGCTGGGTATCAACAGCGCACTTTTGCCGCTGGCAAGTGTGACACGGTAAAAGATCCATAAACTTTCGCCGCCCCGCCTTTCGAGGTGAGGCGGCGAAAGTCGTTTTAGTAGCCTAAATTCGCGCTACACCGCACACACGCCATACCTCCGCGAGAGCACCAGCAGCAAAGCTCCGCGACGGACTCCCACAGCACCCTTACTCGGCGGCACCCGCCGCACGCTCCCCCGAGCGCTACTGCGATATCGCATAAGTGTTACATTTATAGCAATCCTGCGCCGCACAATTTTTAGATGCGCACCGCTTTGCAATGAGTGAAAGGCAGTGACTGTATGGGCCTGCATCAATCCCTTCTCGATCTTTCGGAGCTTGCTCCCCATTGCCAGTCCCGGGCAACTGCTCGCGGCTTATTGGCGGAAGCACAAGATGTCTTGCGCAATGCGGTAGCGCACCAGGACGATGAGATTGAATTAGCCAACTGGTTTTCGCGACTACTGACAGATATCGTGCGCGCGCCAGGCGTGGATGCGGATATCCGGTTAACCGGTGCGGCGGCGCGCGGGGATCAGCTACCCAGCATGCCCATCGAGTGGATGGGAGAAGACAGCGACTTGGAGTCCGTCTTTCGCGATGTCGGGCTAGAGGTACATCAAGCGGCCGATTCCATGGCAGCGCGCGTCGATGCCGGCCTGCCTTTAGGCCGCGGCGGCGAGCAAGCTTTGCTGGAGGAGGCGTTGTCCCAGCGTCCGCCTCTGCTCCAGCGCGTTGGCGGTTTGCCCGATCGCAGTGCGGCCGTAGATATCAAGTCCATGCTGTTATCCCCCATCGCCGCCATTGCGCGCTGGGCGGCACCGGGCCCGCGTCCCACGGTCGATCGCCTCGCCATTGGCCAAGAACGCGGGATGCTCACCGCGGAGGACGCAGAGACCCTCGACCTTGCGTGGCGCACTGGGTATTCGGTAGAAATGCGCCGCTGGTTCGACAACGTGCACGGCCGTGAATCCGTCCTGCAAGACCTGCCACCACTGGAGCGCACGGCCTACGGCACGGCCTGCCGCATGGTATCTGCGACCTTCGAGTCCATCTCCCAACGCACCGCGGATGGCGCACATTAGAATCGCCACAAAGTTTTTGTGGCTACGCATGCGGTCCGCGCCGGCGGGCTGCAGGGCTGTAGAGTTGTTGAGTAAAAGCATTTTCTGCTGAGAGAAAGGAGGCGTCCGCCGCATGTCAGGAAACGTCGGTAGGCCGCGTAAACATAGCCCCCGCCGCAGAGGCAATAGCGCCCGGGAAGAGATTTTGGACGCCTCCTCAGAGTTATTTACCACCCAGGGCTTTGCCACGACGTCGACCCACCAGATCGCGGACGCGGTGGGCATCCGGCAGGCATCGCTGTACTACCACTTTCCCTCCAAGACGGAGATTTTCCTCGCGCTGCTAAATTCCACCATTGAGCCCTCGCTGGAGTTAGCCGATGAGCTGGTGGATTCTGATGCCGAGCCCGAGCAGCGCCTGTGGTCGTTGGTTGCCGCGGAATCGCGCCTGTTGCTCACCAGCGGTTGGAACGTCGGCCGGTTGTACCAGTTGCCGGTGGCCAATTCGCCGGAGTTTTCGGAGTATCACAGCTCCCGCGAGCGGCTGCAGAACCACTTCCGCACCACCGCCGCTGCCATTGTGGGCGATGCGGATCCGCGCATCGAGTTGCCCTTCCACATCGCGCTGTCGGTCATCGAGATGCGCCCCAATGATGGCACGCCTCCCTATGCCGCGGCCCAGTCGGTTCCGGAGACTGCCGCCATGCTTGCCGATGCCGCCCTTGCCGTCCTCGGCGCCACCGTTCCTGAGGACGCCGAAGCGATGACACTTGAGCTGCTGAAGAACCGCAATGACTCGATTTCTGCGGCTGCGGCGGCAGCAGCGGACCGCAATAAGAAAAAGTCCCGTTAACCACTTACTAGTGGTTAGCGTTGCCAGGATTGAGTGAAGTCCGCGGTGGCGGCCAATCCGCCGCCCTCGCGCACGCTAATCCCGCTGGGGGTTACAACGATGGTCGATGGTGTGGCATCCACGTAGTAGTTGCCGCCGTCTTGGCCAATGATTGACCCAGTAAATTCGCCACCAAAGATGGTCGAGCGGTACGTCAGGACGTTTCCCTGATTTTCACAGATAATGGCCCTGCCGTCTGGGCCTTTGCCGGCAAAGACGACGCGTTCATAACGGTGGCAATTAGCGTAAGTATTGGTATCGGTCCAGCCGTATTCACCCAAGCCGTCGATGAAGCCACTTCCGCCGCCATTATTGTTTTTTGGTGGCTGTGCCTGCTCCTGTTCGGTTTCGGTCACCGTCACCACGGGTGGTTCTTTCTCTTGAGTTTCCGGAGACTTTGTCGCCGACGAGGATTCTTCTGCGGCAGTATCCGTCGTGCTTTCGACGGTGGTCATGCCGCCATCGCCGGAAAAGTCGGGTTGATCCCCATCCGAGCCAGTGCTGCAGGCGCTTAAAACAATGCCCGCGGTCGCTACCGCGCCGAGGTGCAGTCCCCAACGCAAACGTGGAGTTAGATGAAAATGCGGCATGATAAGTCCTTTCTCACAAGCTCGGGGTGGGTGCTAACAATCTGGGGTGGGCCAAGCAACGTCGGCCTTGGAGAGATCGAGCGCCATGCCCGAAAGTAATGGTTGGGCGGAGGCGTACTGACCATCCGGGGCCGAGGCGATGAGTGCTACCGCCCCCTCCCGGCCGCCGATGGTGGCAAGACCCATCTGCCGCACATCATAGCCGCCCGCGGTATCTGGGCCCCAGCCGCCTTTGAGGGCGGCACCCTCTAGGTTGCGCAGGCCATAGCTTTGGGCGGGGTCGGGCGTAGACATCGCGGTGAGGATAGGTTCGGCACCGTTGACGCAGCGCAGCTTTGCCATGAACGCGGCCTGATCGCCCACGCTCCACTGCGTTTGCCCGAAGGCGCTAAATTCCGGGCGGGTGACCTGGCTTTGTACCTGGGTGGTGGTATCGCCGGCCTCGGCAAGCACTTGTTGCGCGGCCTGGGCGGCTTGTACGCCGCCGCCCAGCGCGTCCCAGGCGGATTGAGCCGCCTCATTATTGGAATAGGTAATCGCTGACGTCACCACGTCGGGGCCGATGAGCCCTGCGCGATGGGCCGCGATGAGCACCGGCACCTTGGAGGTGGACCAGGCGGTTTCGGGCGCGGTGCGCCCGGCGGCAACGGTAGTGGTGCCATCCGATACCGCGATGCCTACATTCCCGTAGTTGGCGGCAATGCGGTCGAGCTCGCGCTGCAGGTCACCAGCCACAGCCGGCCCACCATCTTCGGCAGCTTTCGCGGCATCGGATTGGGCATCAGCCGGCGCAGCCTCATCCTGCGCTGCGGCATCGCGAGGGCTATCCGCCCTATCCGTCGCGCTCTCTGTAGAGCGCGGCGTCGCCTGCTTGGCGATGCCCGGCTCTGATTTCGTATCCTGCTCGCCCTGCCCGCACGCGCTAAGACACAGCGCCCCCGCCACAAGTAGGCCGCCGAGCGCCATGCGTCTCGGTGCAGTACGCCTCGGCGCGGTGCGGGTTGGTGCGAGCATGGCCAGGGTCCTTAGTTTTCAGGCGCTATCGCTAGTGAGCGAAGTGGCGCGTTCCAGTGAGATACATCGTAACACCAGCGGCCTTAGCTGCCTCGATAACTTCTTCATCGCGGATGGAGCCGCCGGGCTGGACAACGGCTTTCACGCCGGCATCGAGAAGCACCTGCAAACCATCGGCAAAGGGGAAGAAGGCGTCGGAGGCGGCGAAGGAGCCTTGGGTGCGGTTGGTGGCATCGGCAAGCGTATTGGCGCGCTCGACCGCAAGCTTGGCGGAATCCACGCGGTTGACCTGGCCCATGCCCACGCCCACGGTCGCATTGTCTTTGGCCAGCAGAATCGCATTGGACTTGACCGCGCGCACCGTGCGCCAGGCGAATTCGAGCTGAGCCAAGTCCTCGTCGCTCAGGGCTTCGCCCGCTGCTAGGGTCCAGTTTTCGGGCTTATCGCCCTCGGCCTGGTAGGTATCCGGTTCCTGGCGCAGCACGCCGCCGGAGATGTACTTGCGCTCCTCGCCCTGTTCTTCTGGCTCGGCCAAAAGCACGCGCAGGTTCTTCTTGCTCTGCAGGATTTCCAGCGCCTTTTCCTCATAGGCGGGTGCGACGATGACCTCGGTAAAAATACCCTTGACCTGCTCGGCCATCTCCTCGCTAACCTCGCGGTTGACGGCGATGACGCCGCCGAATGCGGACATCGGGTCGCAGGCATGCGCCGCGCGGTGGGCCGCAGCGATGGACTCGTCCGATACGGCGATGCCGCACGGGTTGGTGTGCTTGATAATCGCGACGCAGGGGCGCTCGTGATCCCAGGCCGCGCGCCAGGCGGCATCGGCGTCCTGGTAGTTGTTGTAGCTCATCTCCTTGCCGTTGAGCTGCTTGGCATTGGCCAGGCCCTTGGTGCCAATCCGGGTGACGGTGGCGGCCTGGTGGGAGTTCTCGCCGTAGCGCAGCGAGGTGGTCTCCTCGCCGTCGCTGAGCTGGTCCACGAACCACGCGGAGACCACCGCATCATAATTAGCGGTGTGAAGGAAGGCATCGCGGGCGAGACCACGGCGCTGGTCAAGGCTAAAGCCCCCCTCTTCAACGGCCTGGGTTACCTCGCCATAGCGCGCCGGATCCACGACCACGGCAACGGACGGGTGATTCTTGGCCGCCGCGCGCACCATGGAAGGTCCACCGATGTCGATCTGCTCCACGCAGCCATCGAAGTCCGCGCCGGAGGCTACGGTTTCCTGGAAGGGGTACAGGTTGACCACGACGAGCTGGAAGGGCTCTACCTCAAGCTCGTTGAGCTGCGCCAGGTGGTCTTCCTTGCGAGTATCGGCCAGGATCCCGGCGTGCACGCGCGGGTGGAGCGTCTTGACGCGGCCTTCCAAGCACTCGGGGAAGCGGGTGAGCTTTTCAACCGGGGTGACCTCGATTCCCAGGTCTGCAATCTTCTTGGCGGTGGAGCCGGTAGAGACAATCTCTACGCCTGCCTTATCAAGTGCGCGGGCCAGATCCTCCAGCCCCGTCTTGTCGTACACGCTAATGAGTGCGCGCTTTACCTGCTTGCGGTCTTCGCTCATGAGGAGGATTAAGCCTTTCGAAAAGTCTTAGTCTGCGAGTTGAATAAAAAGTTCCTCGCCGCGGGGCTGCGCCGCGCGCAGCACATCGACGATGAGTTCGCGCTCTACCTTTTTAATGCGTTCGTGGAGGCTGGCCTCATCATCGTCTGCCCGCACGGCCACCGGCCGCTGCGCAATGATGGAACCGGTATCCACGCCCGCGTCCACGAAATGGACGGTAGAGCCTGTGACCTTCACGCCATACTCCAACGCATCGCGCACCCCGTGCGCGCCCTTAAACGCAGGCAATAACGCCGGGTGGGTATTGATGGTGCGGCCCTCGAAGCGGCGGAGGAACCCCTCCCCCAAAATCTTCATAAAGCCTGCAGAAACAACAATGTCTGGCTGCGCAGCAGCTACTGCATCAGCCAGACATGTATTCCATTCGGCACGGTCGGCGCCCATTTCCACGATCTCAGTATCGATATCGCGTTCTCGGGCCCGTTCAATACCTCGACACGGTTTATCCGCCACCACTTTCACCACACGGTAGCGCTCATCCTGGGCATCCAAGATGGCTTGCAAAAGCGAGCCCGTCCCAGAGACAAGCACGACAACTCGTAGGCGATCAGTGGCAGCAGTAGCGCGTGGTGGCATCGGTGAAGTCACGCGCTATAGCCTAGTCCCTCCTACCGCTTTCAGTAGAATCTGCCGCTTCCGATTGGGGTGCTTCGCCGCCTTCTGCCGCGCCTGTGTCGCTCTCTTCGGATTCTTCCACGAGTTCGCCCTCCAAGATCTCGGGGTCTGCATCCTCGGCCGGGGCTGCCGCTTCGGTCTCGCCGCTTGCCGATGCCCCCTCGTCCTCACCATCTCCCGCGGCGTCCTCCGCATCAGCGCCGTCGTCGCCGTCTTCGACGACCTCCCCTTCGATGACCTCGTCCTCGGCGGTGTCTGCGGTGTCCGTGGATTCTGCGGCAGCGTCATCGTCGTCGGCTGCGTCGTCCGCGTCATTCGCTGCTGACTCGGAGCCCTCACCGTCGCCAGATTCCGAATTGTCTTCGTCCTCGTCCTTGTCCGTGTCGCTCTCGCCCACATCGGCATCAGCATCGTCGCCATCAGCATCGTCGCCATCAGCATCATCGGCCTCGGCCTTGTCTGCATCAGACTGCTCTGCGTCAGCGGTGTTCTCGGAAGCGGTATCTTCTGCAGACTCTGCAGCGTCTTCTGAATCCTCTTCGGCGGACTCCGCCGCCGAAGACTCCGCCTCGGCTGCGCGGGCGTCGCGCCAGTTCATGAGCGCAAAGGCTGCCGCGACGGCCAAGCCCACAAGGGCGATCCACAGCGCGGCGAGGCCGGCAGCGGTCCACAGGTGCGGGCCAGCGTGGCCGTAGTAGCCCAGCGTGCCGCTGACGAGGTAGCACGCGAAGAACATGATGACCGCGGTAGCCACTGTGGCTGCGAGCGCCTTCTGGAAGGATGGGCGCTTCTTATACAAGGACAGCGTCGCGGCGATGAGGGGAACCACCATAAACACAACCGCCCACCCCGGCGAGGAGGCCGGGATGCCACCAGTAATCGGTAGCGGCGGCAGCGGAACAAGGTGTGTACTAAAGAGGCTTACCTGTGCCTCCCCTGCCGAAAACTCCGAGCCCACCAGCACTGCCCCGGTACTGACGATGGCATTGGGGATATACAGCAGGCTCAACAAAATAAGGGTGAAAATGCCCAGCCCAGAGATGGACGGATATTCATCCATCATCTCCCCTTGGCGCGAGAAGTTGACGATGAAAACGAGCACGAAGACTACCGCCGCACCAATGGCGAGGTAGGCAAGGTAGCGCAGGGCGATAAGGGCGGCATCGACAAGCAGCGGCGGGGCGCCATAACGCTTGGCCAAGGCACGCCACAGGCGGGCGCCCATGCCAGCCGCCATCGCGGCCAAGTGCACGACGATAACCCGGGCCAGCGCGGCAGCAAGGTTGGGCGGGGACACATCGAAGACCTTGCCGGCATCCCACAACATCACCCAAGCAATGCAGGTCAACACCACGGGAACGCCCACCACGCAAGCGACAAGTATCGCCAGGTCCTTCACGCTGACTTTGTGTTTCACCGCGGCGCGCACGCGCACCGCCACCACCGTGGCGAGGATGAGGGCGGGCAAGGCTGGGAGGAACGACAGGTCCACCCCGGCCGCGGATACCGGCGCGAGGTTAAAGACCATCCAGGCTTCCGCCACAATGGTGGGCAACCACGCGAGCGGTGAGCCGAAAAGCAAGAGCGCACCGAAAGCGAGCGCCACAATAATAAGGACGACAATAATATTCGGCAGCGCCGCCGACATGAATAATTGGCGAATGCGCCCGGCCTTCGTCAGCGGAGCCGGCGTGCGACGGGCCTTCGCCTTCGACCCGGCTTTGCGGGCGACGCGTTCTGCAGAATTATGTGGCTTCTGCGTCGCGGTGGCGTGGGGTGCACGAGGGGCGCGCTCTGTCTGCACTGTCCGGCCCCGCGCCTGGCTACGCGGGCGGGGCGTTGACCGAGATTGGGGGCTGGTGTTTTTGTTCATCGGCGTCCACTTTGCCACCTTTTCCGCGCGGTAGCGGGGTGGCGCGACGAGGCACCTCCAAAATCACCGTGGACTTCTTCAGTAACTACTGTAGACATATATATAAGGAATGAAGTTTTCCCCCTTATCCCCCACTGGTCACAGTAATTTCATGCGGGGGCGCTTCCACAACCGGCACCTAAGGTGCACTATTACAGACTCGGGGCTACCGCGGGGGCTTGGCTTTAAGAGATCTATATCGCACTATGCGTAAAATTCTCCAGAAGTTGCCTGCATGTAGGCTTATTCCAGATCGGCCCGAGAAAAAATTAACTTTTGGCTTGCTGTTATCTTTTTGAGACGCTACTGTTACATCTCGTTGGTAACAAGAAGGTCACAATCTCGTAACTACCCCAGAGACGATGTAACGCTCTTTTTGAAGATTGTGAAAGATACGAAAGAAGATTTAATGCGAAGCAAAGTTCAGCGTGGCGCCGGCCGCCATCGCAAGATTGTCACCTCGCAGACCACCAAGGGTCGTATCGCTGTCATGACCGTTGCAGCCGGTGCCGTATCCACCGCCGGCGTAGGCGGCGCAGCTGCCGCTAACGTTGAGTCCGACAACACTGCAACTACCACCACCAAGACGCAGTCTGTTGACTACAAGCTTGCCGCTGATACTTCCGAGGTTAACAACGCCCCAGCAGGCTCCTCCGATGCTGCACCGCAGATCCTCAACGTTGCTGAGGCAAAGCCGGTCACCAACTTGGTGGACCAGCTGAGCAAGTCCATCCAGGCTTCCGCTGACCGCGCCGCCGAGGACCTTGCCGCTCGCGCCCCCTCCATTGCCCGCCCCGCTGAAGGCGCCTTCACCTCCGGCTTCGGGCCGCGCTGGGGTTCGTTCCACGCCGGCGTTGACATCGCCAACGCCATTGGAACCCCCATCTTCTCCATCATGGACGGCACCGTTATCGATTCCGGCCCTGCCTCCGGCTACGGCCAGTGGATCCGCATCCTCCACGATGACGGCACCATGACCGTCTATGGCCACATGCAGACCCTCGACGTTGCCGTGGGCGAGCACGTGCGTGCCGGCCAGAAGATCGCCGGTATGGGCTCCATGGGCTTCTCCACCGGTTCTCACCTCCACTTCGAGGTTCACCCGAACTCCGGTGACGCCGTTGACCCACAGGCATGGCTGGCCGAGCGAGGCATCCAGCTCTAAGAGCCTTCTTCCCTTCTTGTTAAAGCGCCGCAGACATCCTCTGCGGCGCTTTTGCTATACCTACTGTCTCATCCACCTCCGCTCGCTCGCAGCAGCAGAATTCAATCCCAATTCGCGGATGCGTCGCACACTCCGCCGAGAGCCGAAAAGTATTCCCGCAATTTACCTACATGCCATGTGATTGCAAGATGCGGCCCTTAAGCTGTCAGCTGTCTTTTTATCCAGCTCTCCAGCAAGGAATACTCATATGCGTACACGCACTCTCTCCCTCATCACTGCCCTGAGCTGTACCCTCGCGCCCGCACCAGCTCTAGCTTCCGAAGGCGCCACCTACTACTCCACCAAGCAGCGTTACCAGCCACAGGGATCAAGCTACGCCGAAGCCCCCAGTGGGTTTCACCAGATTTACACCTCAACGGTAGATCGCCACGGATCCCGCGGCCTATCAAGCTTTAAATACGATGACCTCGCACAGCAGATGCTGGAGTATGCCCAACAACGCGATCAGCTTACCGAGCTCGGTACAAAGCTCATCCCGCAAGTAGAGGCCATGATAACGGTAAACCAAGAGCTATCCGGTGGCCCTGGCCAAGAAGCCGGTTATGGAAACCTGACGGAAGTGGGACGAGAAGAGCTCAGGGACATCGGCAAACGCAATGCACAGCGCAATGCAGAGCTACTGGGATCGATTGCCGCCGAGGACCTCAAGGTGAGCTTCACTTCCTCAGGAGAGGACCGCGCCAATGACTCTGGGTGGAACTTCGGGGAAGGTCTACTGGAACAGTCCCCTTCGCTGGCCGCACACTTGGACGATGACACGAAAGATGGCCACGTTAATATCGCCGCACGCCCTGACCTGATGTACGCACACAAGGATAAAAACGCTGCATCCTATCAGCGCTATACAGAGTGGAAGGACTCTCAGGCTTTACAGGAAAAAGTACAACAGGCCTACGCCAAGCCAGAGTCGCAGCAGGCTGCACGCAGCTTGCTGGCTAAGATTTTTACGCCAGAATTTATCAACGGTTTAGCAGATGGCTCCGTTCGCTTTTCCGCCCGAGAAAAGGACGACAAATCCGTTGAGGGCATCGTTGACGCCGCCTTGCAGTTCTACAACCTCTACATCATCGCTCCAGCTTTGGAGCACGAGGAAAAGGCCCCGGCGGAGGGGTGGATCTTTGATGAGTACATAGACGATACCAGCGGACCAACCTTTGCGTACCTGCTTGACGTAGAAGACTTCTATGAGAAAGGCCCGGCTATCCAGGGCCAGACGATTGCCTACGACAACTATGAACCACTGCTTGAGGAGATGATTAGAAACGTTCAGGACCGCGCTGCTGGCGGCGACGTGGCGGCCAATTATCGCTTCGGCCACGCCGAGACCATCATCCCGCTGGCTGCCCTACTGAAGCTGCCTGGTTCCGAACAAGGTGTCCCAGAGGATGATTTATACAGCTGGGATAACTCCGCATGGCGTGGTGATACCGTCTCCCCGATGGGCGCGAATATTCAATGGGACGCATTCCAAAATGATCGCGGAGAGACCCTTGTGCGGATGCTCTACAACGAAAAGGAAATCCCGTTCCACGATGGCTGTGAGCCTATTGCCGCTGACTCAACGTTTTATACTATCGAGGAGCTCGCCGATTGCTTACCCTTAGGCTCCACCTCAGATCACTCTCAAGCCCACCTCATGGATGCTGAAGACGCTGCAGATCACCAACTACCGGTTGCTGATTCCCTCTCTTCCAAGCCGCAGTTCTGGGGGATCATCGGTGTCATTGCGGGCGCACTGGCCATCGGTATAGGAATCGGTGCGGTCAACGCTTTCGGCCCACAAATTCAACAACAACTGCACAAATTTGGTAGCCAGCTCCCCTTCTAACGCCCTTAGGAATGACCCTGCCCGACAGGGACCCCAAGACGCTTTCAGCCGAGTCCAGTACAGGGCCTTGTCGCAGGTAAATGGCAGTTTTCCGGCTCGACACCGACAAGCCCATCCCAGCACCCCCGCCAGCTACCCCCAGAGCTTAAACCAGTACTTCAAACCCGCAACTTTGGCCACTTTCGTAACACGCGCAACAAGCTGGCATGTTCGAAACTTTTCGAATAATCGTGGTTTCTACCAGCATTTTTCCAGATTGCGCGGTACCCATGGGCAGGCTAACTTTTAACTCGTTGCCACAAGCGACCACCAAATGGGGTATTTCCATTCCCTCGGCGTGTCGCACAGGGCAGTTGAAAGACGCGAAACCTTCAAGGTTTGCGCGCCTCGAGACCATGCACAGCCATGAAAAGGACTTAAACTTATGAAGCGCATGAACCGCGCACGCAGGAATGTAGCGCTAAGCATCATCACGCTTGGCACCGTTTTTGCTACCGGCACCTCCGCTTTTGCTGCTGATCCAGTGGCCAGCGTGGACGTTTCGAATGGCTCCTCTGAGCCGCAAGCCACCAACGTTGATAACGCAGGCGTGATCGACGCCGCCGTCGGCCTCGCAAATACCGCCGTTGGTGTACTCAACGGCGATGCGGTCCCGGAATTTAGCCAGAATGAATCTGGCGGAGTCAACATCGTCTTGGACCCCTCTTCCGTTCCAGGCCTGCGGGAAGCCTTCGCTCCCGAGGGAGACCGCTCCGGGCTGACCCCTGAGCGTGGCAAGGACGCCGCTGGCAACACGGTGGTCTTTCCTACCTCCGGCACCTTGACCTCGGGCTTCGGTATGCGCTGGGGCGCGATGCACAACGGCATCGACGTCGCTAACCCAGTCGGCACCCCGATCTACTCCGTCATGGACGGCACAGTCATTAACTCCGGTCCAGCACAAGGTTTTGGCAACTGGATTCGCATCCAGCACGTCGATGGCAGCATCTCTGTCTACGGCCACATGCCCGCCAACTCGCTGCGCGTCAATGTGGGAGACCACGTTTCTGCCGGCGACCACATCGCGGACATCGGCAATGAGGGCCGCTCCACCGGCCCGCACCTGCACTTCGAAATCCACCCAGGCGGCGGAGCAGCCGTTGACCCAGTGGGCTGGTTCGACGAGCGCGGGATTTCGGTCTAGAGCTTTTCCATCGGCACACCGCCGATGAGCATGAGCCGCACCTTGCCGGAGGAACCAAAGTCCACGGTCACCGTGGCGCGGGCGCCGGAACCGGCCGTTTCAATCACGGTTCCAAGCCCGTACTTCGCGTGATTGACGCGGTCTCCTACCGCAAGGTTGAGGTTCTTATTCTTCGGCATGGAATTAGCTGCAGGCTGGCGAGTGCGTTGCGAAGGGGAAGACGTAGCGCGCTGGCCAAACCCAGCACCCCCACCGCCGGAATAGCCGCCGCTAGAACCGCGGCGATAGCTCCGGCCATATTGATAGTCATCGGCTCCCCAGGAACCGGTGAGATCACTATCGGAATCCTCTCGCCGCCAGTCGATGAGATCCTCTGGGATCTCGGCGAGGAAGCGACTGGCGGGATTGGTTACCGGATTGCCCCACGCAGAGCGCAAGATGGCGCGCGTGAGGTACAACTTTTCGCGGGCGCGAGTAATGCCCACGTAGGCCAGGCGGCGCTCTTCGCTTAATTCCTTCGGGTTACCCAGCGAGCGCATGTGCGGGAATTGGCCGTCCTCCCAGCCGGCGACAAAGACGACGGGAAACTCCAAGCCCTTCGCCGTGTGCAGGGTCATCATCGTTACTACCCCTGTCTCAGAATCCGGAATCTGATCCGCATCCGCGACCAGCGAGACCTTCTCCAAAAAGGCTTGCAACGAGCCCGGCGCGGCTTCGCCTTCTTCTATTAGCTCATTGGGATCGACGGCATCCGCACCAGCAGCGGCCAACTGGTTGGCAGCCTCCGAGGTAAATTCGCGGGCTACGGACACCAGCTCATTGAGGTTATCAAGGCGCGCACCGTCCTGCGGATCATTGGAGTTTTCTAGCTCCGCCTTGTAGCCGGTGGCATCCAGGATGGCGGTGAGCAATTCGCCCAAATCGGGCTGGCCGGTCACCTCATCGCGCATGCCTGGGATTTGTGCGCGGATGCCATCCATCATGTCATTGAATTTGGTAACCGCATTAACGGCGCGGGTGCCGAGGCCGGGGACGTCGCCCCGGGGGACATCGGCAAGCGCCTTGCCAAAGCTTATCCCCTGGTTCTCCGCGTGCAGGGCAATCTGGCCCTGGGCTTTATCACCAATAGCGCGCTTGGGAACGTTGATGATGCGGCGCAGGCTCACCGTATCGTCCGGGTTATCCATAATGCGCAGGTAGGCCACCATATCGCGGATTTCGCGGCGCTCATAAAAGCGTGTTCCGCCAACGACCTTATAGGGGATGCCGGAGCGAATGAAGATATCCTCCAGCGCGCGGGAGGCATTATTAGTCCGGTACATCACGGCGATATCGGAGTAGCTGTGGCCCTTATCCGCCAGCGCATCAAT
The DNA here is from genome assembly GCF_040225455.1 of Corynebacterium sp. KPL2838. Taxonomy (NCBI): domain Bacteria; kingdom Bacillati; phylum Actinomycetota; class Actinomycetes; order Mycobacteriales; family Corynebacteriaceae; genus Corynebacterium; species Corynebacterium sp. KPL2838. Next base: position 49,493 of record NZ_JBEHFT010000009.1, read on the forward strand.
CTCCGCGGCGATAAAGCGGGCTTCATCGTGCTCATTATCCGCCACATACCCCACGATGGATTCGCCATCACCATGCGCGGTCCACAGGTTTTTCTCCCGGCGGTTCTCATTTTTCGCAATCACGGCATTGGCCGCGTTCAAAATGGTCTGCGTGGAGCGATAGTTCTGCTCCAATAAGATGGTGTGTGCCTGCGGGTAATCGCGCTCGAATTCCTCGATATTGCGGATAGTGGCGCCGCGGAAGGCATAAATGGACTGATCGGAATCACCCACTACGCACAGCTCTGGGGCATCGGGGCCCAGCTCGCCCTTGCCCACCAACGCTGCTACCAGCGCGTACTGGGCGTGGTTGGTGTCCTGGTACTCATCAATCAGCACGTGCTTAAACCGCCGGCGATAAAACTCCACCACCTGGCGGTGCTCGGTGAAAATGCGCACTACTTCCCCGATGAGGTCATCAAAGTCCACCGCATTGGCCGCGCGCAGGCGGCGCTGGTACTCGGCGTAGACATCCGCCACGGTTGTTTCAAACGGGTTCTTTGTCTGCTGCGCCTTTTCTGCTGCTTCAGCCGGGCCCACGAGCTCATTTTTGTGGTTGGAGATCTGGTTCGCCAGCACGCGCGGGGTGTATTTCTTCAGATCCAGCTGCATATCCTTGGCAATCATGGATAGAAGCCGGCGGGCATCATCGCCATCATAAATGGTGAAGTTGGTATTAAGCCCCGGTACGAGCTGCGCGTTCTGGCGCAAAATACGCACGCAGATGGAGTGGAAGGTAGATACCCACATGCGCTCGGCCACCGGCCCCACCAGAGAGCCCACGCGCTCTTTCATTTCAGCGGCGGCCTTATTGGTAAAGGTAATGGCGAGGATTTCCCACGGGTTTACCCCGCGATGGCGCATGAGGTACGCGATGCGGCGGGTCAGCACCGCCGTCTTGCCGGAGCCCGCACCGGCGACAATCAGCAAGGGCCTGCCGGTGTGGGTAACCGCCTCTAATTGCTGCGGGTTCAAACCTTGGGTTAAAGGATCGGATTCCGCGGGCCTGGGCGTGCTACCAAAGGGATTCTGGCTAGCGGCAAAGCCGCCACGGGAGGTAGGGCCAGATGCGGGTTCGCGCGGGGTGGAAGAAGGGCTAAATGGAGAGTTATTCGTCATAATGCCTACCAACCTACTAGCCCCACCGGACATGGCCCGTATTTGCGGCATACACAGCGTTTTCTAAATACCTAACCGAGTGGCACCTTGGCACGGCGAAGTGGCACAATAAGGGACCATGACCGCTGAAGATAATGAATCCATCGTTAACAATGGCTTGGATATCCGCACGCCCACCGGCACGGATGATCCCCTATCTGATGCGGAAATCCAGCAGTATCGCGAGGAAATCAACCGCCTGGACCAGATCATCTTGGACGCAGTCAAGCGCCGCACCGAGGTCTCCCGCGCGGTGGGCCGCACCCGCATGAGCTCCGGCGGAACGCGCCTGGTACACACCCGCGAGATCGCCATCCTCAATGAGTTCCGCGCGGAGCTCGGTGAGGAAGGCCCCACCATCGCCTCTGCCTTACTGCGCATGGGGCGCGGCCGCCTGGGGTAAAGCCACCACTCAACCCTCGGATTAATTACGGGCTAACCCATACTATGCAGTACGCTTTCGGGGCATGAACGCAGTATTCATCGCCGTCATCGTCATGCTCGCGCTCGCCCTCCTGCGCGTGCACGTGGTGGTGGCGCTTTTCATCGGCGCGATCGTCGGCGGCCTCCTCTCCGGCATGGGCTTGGATGCCACCATGCTCGCTTTCCAGGACGGGCTCGGCGGCGGCGCCAAGATTGCCTTAAGTTATGCCCTCTTGGGCGCCTTCGCGATGGGCGTTGCCTCCGCCGGGCTGCCGCAGATCCTGGCCAATTTTCTCATCGCCAAGCTCGGCGGCACCGGCGAATTAGATCCCAAGGCCGCGGCCACCACCAAGTGGATGCTCGTTATTGGCCTTATCGCCATGGCCGTGATGAGCCAGAACCTCATCCCCGTTCACATTGCCTTCATCCCGCTGCTCGTCCCACCGCTATTGGCGGTGATGAATAAGCTCAAGCTGGATCGACGCCTTATCACCACGTGCCTGACCTTCGGCCTTATCACCACCTACATGTTCATTCCGGTGGGCTTCGGGTCCATCTATTTGAACGATATTTTGCTCTTCAATATTGAAGAGGCGGGTCTGGATACCTCTGATATCAATATTATGCAGGTCATGGCCATCCCCGCCCTGGGCATGCTCGCCGGCCTGCTCATCGCCATCTTTATCAGCTACCGCGCCCCGCGCGAGTACGAGGACCGGCCTATTGCCGCCGAAGAGCACCAGGAAACACCCTCGACGTATAAAATCTGGGTCTCCATCCTGGCGATTATTGCCACCTTCGCCGTGCAAATCATCATGCAGACGCTCGATTTCGAATCCGATGGCCTGCTCGTCGGCGCCCTGACCGGCCTGGGTATCTTGCTCATTTCCGGCGCGGTGGATTGGAAGCACGCCGATGACGTTTTTACCAACGGCATGAAAATGATGGCGCTTATCGGCTTTATCATGATCACCGCGCAGGGCTTTGCCTCTGTCATGACGGCGACGGAGGAAGTCGGCCCGCTTGTCGATGCCACCGCCAACCTCTTTGGCACCAATAAGTTTCTCTCCGCAGGCGCCATGCTTTTAGTCGGCCTGGTGGTCACCATGGGCATTGGCTCGTCCTTTTCCACCTTGCCCATCATCTCCGTTATCTACGTTCCCCTGTGTGCCTCGCTCGGCTTTAGCCCCGCGGCCACGGTAGCGCTTATCGGTACGGCAGGCGCGCTTGGCGATGCCGGCTCCCCCGCTTCCGATTCCACCCTCGGCCCCACCGCCGGCCTCGGCGCCGATGGCCAACACGATCACATCCGTGACTCCGTCATCCCCACCTTTATCCACTTCAATATCCCACTTCTCATCGCCGGCTGGGCGGGCGCCCTCATCCTCTAAACGCCACACTTCTCACGGTGCCGTTGGCACTCATTCTCGACTACGGTGGGAGGGGTACACATTGCCAATGCGCTCGTCGCCAGAAAGGCCAATTGCCATGGATATCACCGCATCGTCCCAGTGGAAAGACCTGGTCAAGGTTTATGAAGAAAAGCAGGACATGCGCCTTCGCGAACTCTTCGCCGCAGACGCAAACCGCGCGGAGAACTACACCTTCGACGCCGCCGGCCTGCACGTGGATTTATCCAAAAACCTCATCGATGAAGACGTCCTCCAGCACTTGGTCGAGGTAGCCCGCGCCGCCGATGTGGAAGGCCGCCGCGATGCCATGTTTGCAGGCGAGCATCTCAATAACACCGAGGATCGCGCCGTGCTGCACACCGCCCTGCGCCTGCCGGTAGAAGATGATCTGCACGTCGATGGCCAAGATGTCGCCGCTGATGTCCACGAAGTCCTGGGACGCATGCGTGATTTCGCCACCGCCCTGCGCTCCGGCTCTTGGTTGGGGCATACCGGCCACACCATCAAAAAGGTGGTCAATATCGGCATCGGCGGTTCTGACCTGGGTCCGGCCATGGCCGCAGAAGCTCTGCGCTCCTATGAGGTGGCCGGCATTTCCGCGGAGTTCGTCTCCAACGTGGACCCTGCCGATATGGCCGCCACCTTGGACGGGCTCGATGCCGGCTCCACCCTTTTTATCGTTTCCTCCAAGTCCTTTACTACGCAAGAAACCCTGACCAATGCGCACGCGGCCCGCCGCTGGCTCATCGATCAATTCGATGGCGATGAATCCGCCGTAGCCAAGCACTTCGTGGCCGTATCCACCAATGCGGAGCAGGTGGAGAAATTCGGCATCGATACGGACAACATGTTCCCGTTCTGGGATTGGGTGGGCGGTCGCTACTCCCTCGATTCCGCCATCGGCCTGTCCTTGATGTGCACCATTGGCCCGATGGACTTCATGCGCTTTTTGGAAGGCTTCCACGCCATGGATGAGCACTTCCGCACCACCCCGCTAGAGCGCAATGTGCCCGTTCTTATGGGCCTGCTGGGCATCTGGTACACCAATTTCTTTGGCGCCCAAACCCACGCCGTCCTGCCGTACGCGCAGGATCTCGGCCGCTTCCCGGCCTATCTGCAACAGCTGACCATGGAATCTAACGGCAAGTCCGTGCGCCGCGATGGCACCGCGGTCACCACTGGAAATACCGGCGAGATTTACTGGGGCGAGCCGGGTACCAATGGCCAGCACGCCTTTTACGAACTCATGCACCAGGGCACCCGCCTCATCCCGGCGGACTTCATCGGCTTTGCCCGCCCCAAGGAGGATTTCCCCACCGCGGACGGCACCGGCTCGATGCATGACTTGCTCATGGGCAATTTCTTCGCCCAAACCAAGGTGCTGGCCTTTGGCAAGACGGCTGAAGAAATCGCCGCCGAGGGCGTTGACGAAGACCTCGTGCCGCACAAGGTGATGCCGGGCAACCGCCCCACCACCACGATTATGGCCGAGGAGCTTACCCCCTCCACCCTGGGCGCGCTCATTGCGCTCTACGAGCACATCGTCTTTACCCAGGGCATCATCTGGGATATCAACTCCTTCGACCAATGGGGCGTGGAGCTGGGCAAGCAGCAGGCCAATGACTTAGCACCTGCTGTCTCCGGCAGCCAAGAGGTAGATTCCGGCGACCAGTCCACCGATAAGCTCATCGGCTGGTACCGCGCCAACCGTTAGTTTCGGCCCGCGCCGTGCCCGTGCCCAGGCGCCCCGGGCACGTAAAAGTGTCCAAAACAACCGCGTTCTTGAAAAATTTGCCCTCAAAAAGAGACAAATGCGGTTGTTTTGGACATGTTCGTGCCTAAGCACCACAGATCACTAAAGCGCCCAGCCGCGAAGCAACATTTCGCTTCGGGCCGGGCGCGTTCAGGCGAGGTGAATTTACAGCTTCACCATGGGCTGCCAGCCGGCCGGGATGTTCTTCGAGCTAACAACCTTGCGGCCAAAGGGGAAGCAGGTCACTGGAATCATCTTGAGGTTGGCCCAGGCAACGGGGATACCGATGATGGTAATCGCCTGGATGACCGCGGTAACGACGTGGCCAATGGATAGCCACAGGCCTGCAATGACGAACCAGATGACATTGGAGATGGAAGACATTCCGCCGGTGCCCTTGCGGGGCTCAACCACGGAGCGGCCGAACGGCCACAGGGCGAACTGACCCATGCGGAACGAGGCCACGCCCGCTGGAATCGTCACGATGAAGATGCAGGCGATGATGCCGAAGAGGAAGTAACCCAGCGCAAGAACGATGCCGCCGGAGAGTAACCAGATGATATTAAATACAAGATTTAGTAGTGATCGCATGCCCGCCAGCTTAGCGCGAAAAGTGTAAAGGAGTCTTAGAGCGGCTGGCAGTGCGGGCAGAACCAGATGATGCGCTCTAATTCACCCTCGTCCCCACCGCGGTCAACGCCGCCCAGGGAATCCTTCTGGATGATGGTGCCGCAGCGCCGACAACGCTTGCGGTTGCGCCCAAAGACATAGGTGGTCTCCCCGGCCCGGCGCACGCCGGTGGTCACGCGGATGGGCGAGTTCCGGTTGGCCCACATGATGCGCTTGCCGATGTCCAATACCTGTTCCACATCCACCTCTGCCACCAGGGTGGCCGGGTGAACGCCGGCGAGGAAGCAGATTTCGGCGCGGTATTCATTACCAATGCCCGCCACGACCTTCTGGTCTAATAACGCCGTGCCGATGCTGCGCTCGGGTCGCGCGCGTAAACGGCGCACCGCCTCCTCGCGGTCCCAGTCGGGGTCCAAGATATCCGGGCCAAGGTGCGCGATGCGGCTGTGATACTGATCCGCGTCGAAGATATCGACAAAGCCCAACCAGTGTCCTACGAGTTCAATATCGCGCGGTGAATGGGCCAGTTGCAGTACGATGCGCGCGCTATGTCCGGGCTTGCGCCAGCGGTCGCCGGCGTAGTGGATGGCCCAGGTGCCCTCCATCTTTAGGTGGGTGTGCACGATGGTCTGGTCGAATTGCATAAAGAGGTGCTTGCCATACGGCCACACGCGCTCACAGATGGTGCCGGTGAGGTCAACGGTGGCGTGCTGCGGCACGCGCACGGAACAGCCGGTGACCTCGCGCCCGGTCATAAACTGCAGGCGGCGCGAAAGTTGTAGGACGGAATCGCCTTCGGGCATGGGGGCTGGCCTCCTTCCGTGGGCCTCAGACACTATGGCTCCACCAAAATACACCTACGGGCGTTTGGTGCTAGCGACGGTACCCGCCGCGCGGGCGGAAGCCACCGGAATTGCGAGGTGGCGGGGGCGGGGGCGGATCGTCGAAGCTGAGCTCCTCGATGGCCTCGGAGGCGCGCCTGCCGCCGCGCAGGCCGCCGCCGCGCAGGCCACCGCTCGAGCCATCACGTGAGTTACCCCGCGAGTCGTCCGGTGAGCCGTCCCGCGCCCCGCGGCGCGGAACGCGCGGCGGCGCAGCCTGCCCGGCAATGCGTATGCCCTTTGGGGTAATTCCTGCCCCGAGCGAGCGCAGGATATTAGCCGCTGAGGTGTGGTGGATGGGGTTGCCATTGCACTTCTCAATCACCAGCGGCGACATGTGCCCGGCGGCGATGAGCTCTACGAGCGCGGACAGGAGGCGGGCGTAGACGTCGGTGGTCTCAATTCCATCGGGCAGGGCGTCGATGAACGTGGTCAAGGTCTTGCCGCCGCGGGTGAGGTGGGCTATGGGGAGGCCATCGCACAACACGACTAGTGCCCCGGCAGAGCGGGCCGGCCCGCCGGTGGCTTTGCCACCCGCATCATCGCGCTGCGGCCAGGGCAGCGCCGCGCCGTAGGGGTTGGCGGGATCCACGGCGGCGAGCACGAAGGTCTCTGGGACGGTGGTGCCGGACGGCCAACCGGTGACATCGGGGGAATCCGCCAGGCCGCGGAGGCGATCGATAATAGCCGGGGTGGAAAATTGCGCGGCGCCGAGATCCTCAATGACATAGCCGCGCATGGCCTTGCCGGATTCCTCAAAGCCGGAAAGCACCTTATAGGCCAGCGCGAAGCCGCCGAGGACGTCCTCGGCCACCACGGAGCCGCGGGTGACCACGCCGTAGCGATCCAGCCAGGCCTCGCCGTGCGCCACGGACCGCGAGGTGGCATCTTGGGCGGCGGGCACAGCCAGCGACCAGCGGCCGAGCATATCAGGTGGGGTCTGGCCGGCGCTTCCGTTGGCATTTTGGGTCTGGGCAAACGAGGTGCGACCCATGCGCAGCCGCGAGCGCGTGGGGCGCCGCTTGGAGCGGTGGGCGGTAGAACCGCGGCCGGCGCGGGAGGCACCGCGCCCGCCTGCCGATAAGCGCGTGCGGATGGGGACGAAGGAATCCGGGCTGGCCAGGCCCATTTCTACCAGCCCCCAGAGGGCCTCGCGGATTTCCTCGGCGGTACCGGGGACCTCGGCGGCGATATCGGAAAAGAGGAAACCGCCGCCGCGCTCGAGCACGCCTAAAATGGCGCGCTGCAGCATGCTTACGCCCTCCGGATCGGTTTCGGGGGCGAGCTGGGCGGCGTAATCGGTAGGCAGCAGCATCACCCACGGATCGGCAGCTCCGGCCTTTCCGGCGCCGACGATCATCACCTCACCATTGGCGGTTAGCTCATCTAGCATGCGGGGCGAATAATCCCCCACGCGGGCGGGCAAAATGATGGACTCCCAGGCAGAGGCCGGCAGGCGAACCCCGGCGAGCTGCTCGATAGCAGAAAATACTCCATCGGCACCGCGGAGTGCCGGCCGCTTCCCTGCGGGCGCAATGCCGTGCCATTCCGGGAGGAAGCGGGCAAAGGCGGCGCCGGAGACCGGCTCGGTATCCGCGCGCGCAGCCGCAAGCGAGCGCGAGCGAATGGTCTTTAATACCTCGGCGGCGCAGTACTCTTGCTCCTCGATTCCCTGCCGGTAGTGACCCTCCACGATCGAATCCAACCCGGCCAGGGTGGTATATGCAGCGGAGACGGAAATTCCGAAGGCAGCGGTTAAGTCCGCGAGCACGAACGGGCCGCGGGTGCGCGCCCAGCGGCTGATGAGCTGTGGGAGGGCATCGGCAAGCGTGGCGACCTGGGCGGGGATGCCGGGAGGAATGGGGACGCCGAGGGCATCGCGAAGCAGCGCCGCATCCTGGGACTGGGCAAGGTGCTCGCGCCCGCCGATGCGCACCCGCATAATCCGCGAGCCCAGGTTATCCAGGGCGGCCAGGGGAACATCCGTATGCTCGCCCAGCTCTTCGACCGGGATGGGGCCCAGCATGCGGAGTAGATCCGCGACTTCCTCGGTGGTGCGCGCTCGGCGCGAGGGAGCGGTGCGCTGCAGCTGGGTATGGACCTCATCGATGATCGCGGGATCCAAGAGCTCGCGCAGCTCCACCGTGCCGAGCAGCTTGGCCAGAAGCGCCGGGTCAAGGGCGAGCGCCGCCGCCCGCTTTTCCGCCAGCGGGGAATCGCCCTCGTACATGAAGGCGCCGGTGTAATTAAAAAGCAGCGAGGAGGCAAAGGGCGAAGGCTGCTCCGTGGTGACCTCCGCGATGCGCACGCGGCGGTGCCCCAGATCGCGCATGACCTCCTGCAGCGCCGGCACATCGTAAACATCCTGGACGCACTCGCGCACCGTTTCCAAAATGATGGGAAAGGACGGGTATTTGCGGGCGACGTCCAAGAGCTGCTCGGCGCGCTGGCGCTGCTGCCATAGCGGGGCGCGCTTGCCGGGATTGCGGCGGGGCAAAAGCAGCGCGCGGACCGCGCACTCGCGGAAGCGGGAGGCAAAAAGGGCGGAATTGCCCACCTGCTCGGCTACGACATCGGCAATATCGTCGGCGTCGAAGGCAAAAATCGTGCCATCGGGATCGGCCTCGCCCTCGGGCAGGCGCAGCACGATGCCATCATCGCCGGCCACCGCCTGCGGGTCCATGCCGGTGCGCTCCCCCACCCGCGCGCCTACCGCCAAGGCCCAAGCGGAATTGACCGGCCGGCCAAAGGGGGTGTGCAACACCACGCGCCAGTCCCCCAGCTCATCCTTGAAGCGCTCGAGCACGAGCGTCTTTTCATCCGGAATAATCCCGGTAGCCTCCTGCTGTTCGCGCAGGTAGGACAAGATATTGCTGCGAGCATTCTCATCGGCATCCGCGATAATGTCCGGGTCCGTATTTACCTCGCGGCGATACTCGCCCAAGGCTTGGCCCAGCTCATAGGGGCGCCCGGCGCCATCGCCATTCCAAAATGGCAGCCGGCCCGTATGCCCCGGCGCGGGCGTGACTAGGACCTGATCGCGGGTGATCTCCTCGATGCGCCAGCTGGTCGCGCCCAAGGTAAAGACATCGCCCACGCGAGATTCATAAACCATTTCCTCATCAAGCTCGCCCACCCGGCGCGGGGCCTTCCCGGATTCGCCACCGCTATAGAGAAAGACGCCGAACATTCCCCTATCCGGGATGGTGCCGCCACTGGTCACGGCCACGCGCTGCGCCCCCGGGCGCGGGGTCATCACCCCGGATACGCGGTCATACACCACGCGGGGTTTTAGCTCCGCAAAATCCGTGGATGGGTACACGCCGCTGACCAGGTCGATCACGGAATCATAGACCTCGCGGGCCAGCTCGCGGTAGGGATGGCTGCGCTTGACGGTGTCATACCAGTCATCCGCGCTTAAGCCCTCCTCGCCCGCTGCAGCGACCGCCGCCACGGTCTGCTGCGCGAGCACGTCCAGCGGGTTGCGCGGGGTGTGCATCTTTTCAATCATTCCGCCGCGCATGCGCGAGACCGTCAGCGTGGATTGCACCAGGTCCGCGCGGTGCTTGGGATAAAACGCGCCGTGCGATACCGCACCCACATGGTGCCCGGCGCGGCCCACGCGCTGCAGGCCCGAGGCCACCGAGGGCGGCGATTCCACCTGCACCACCAAATCCACCGCGCCCATGTCAATGCCCAGCTCCAGCGAGCTCGTGGCCACCACGGCTTTCAGCGTGCCTTCCTTCAGCATCGTTTCCGTCATGGCGCGCTCGTCCTTGGACACCGAGCCGTGGTGCGCCCGCGCGATGACCGCCGGCGCCTTGCCCGCAACGTGCGAGTGCGCCATCAGCTGGGCGGGATCGCGCCGGGTTTCCGGCGAGAGCGAATCCGGGTCATATTCCTGCGCGTATAACTCGTTGAGGCGGCTGGTCAGGCGCTCGGCACTGCGCCGCGAGTTCACAAAGACCAGCGTGGAGCGATGCGCCATGATGTCTGCATAGAGGTCCTGGGTAATAAACGGCCAGATGGAATTCGCGGTGGGCAGCGCGGTGTCTTCTTCCCCGCCGAATTCCTCCATGCCGTCCCCGTTGCCTTCCGGCCCGCCGGTAATGCCGATGGCATCATCGACGGTGAGCTCCCCGATGGTCGAGCCCGCCTCCGGCGTGGGAAGATCCGACATATCCTCTACCGGCACGCGCACGTCTAGGTCCCACTTCTTGTGGGCCTCCGGCGCCACGATTTCCACCGGGCGATTGCCGCCCAAGAAATCCGAGATAGCCGAAAGCGGGCGCACCGTGGCAGAAAGCCCGATGCGCTGAAAGTCGCCCGCAATTTCTTGCAGGCGCTCCAGCGTGAGGGCGAGGTGCGCGCCGCGCTTGGTGCCGGCCAGCGCGTGGATTTCATCGATGATGACGGTATCAACGGTTTTCAAAATCCCCGCCGCCTTTGAGGTCAGCATCAAATATGCCGATTCCGGGGTGGTAATGAGGATATCCGGTGGCTTGCGCACCTGCCGGGAGCGCTCTGCCGAGGGTGTATCGCCCGAGCGCACGCCCACGGAAATATTCGGTGCCTCCAGGCCCAGCTTTTCCGCGGTAAGCGCAATGCCGGTTAGCGGCGCCCGCAGGTTATTTTCCACATCTACGCCCAGCGCTTTTAGCGGCGAGATATACAGCACCCGCACGCCGGTGGCAGAGCTTGCGGCGTTTCCTACCGGCAGGGCCAGTTGTCCTTCGCGCGCCACCAGGTTATTCAGCGCCCATAAGAACGCCGCGAGCGTCTTACCAGAACCCGTGGGGGCAACCATTAGGGCGTGATCCCCGCGGGAAATCTTGTCCCAGGCCTGGGCTTGTACCGCGGTGGGAGCGGCAAAAACGTCCTGGAACCACCGCGCCACTTGGGGGCGAAAGCGCTCGAGGATGTTTTCTGGCATGACCACACTCTAGTCCCCGTTGTAATGTGGGCACCATGACCGTCGAGATTTCTGATTCCCGCCTGACCAATTCGCTCGCCCAAGGCTGCGGCGAGATTTTAAAGGGCGTGCGCAATGGTGGCCTGCTGCGGGGCCTTTCGCTTGGCGATGCCGGAGATGATGCCGCCCAAGAATGGATCGCCCGCGTATTAGAACAGCACCGGCCCGGCGATGGCGTGCTCTCTGAGGAAGCCTCCGATGACCTTGCCCGGCTAAAAAAGAAGCGCGTCTGGATCGTGGACCCGCTTGACGGCACCAAGGAATTTGCCACCGGCCGCCAGGACTGGGCGGTACACATCGCGCTCATTGAGGACGGCACTCCTGTCCACGCCGCGGTGGGCCTGCCGGATTACGGCGTCACCTTCAAGTCCTCCGATGTGCGCGCCGTCGCCGGTCCGCTGTCCAAGAAGTTCGTCATCTCCCGCAATCGCCCGCCCAAGGTGGCCGGCTATATCGCAGAAAAGATGGGCTATGAAACCGAGGGCGTCGGCTCCGCTGGCGCTAAGGCCATGCACGTGCTGCTGGGTGATTATGACGGTTATATTCATGCCGGTGGCCAATACGAATGGGATCAGGCGGCCCCGGTAGGCGTGGCCATGGCAGCCGGCCTGCACTGCTCCCGCCTCGATGGCAGCCCTATTACCTTCAATAACGAGGACACCTTCATCCCCGATCTGCTCATCTGCCGCCCCGAGCTGAAAGACGAGATTCTAGAGCACGCCGCGGCCTTTGCCGAGGAGAATGGCGGATTTTAGAGCCCCAACTCATCAGCGAGCCGCGCCACCGCTCGGGCATGGAACTCAGCGAACTCGCTCAGCGTATCGCGCCCTAGGTAGCCGAAAACCTCGGCGTTAATCAGCCCGATTATCCTCACCCAAGCCTCCAGCGCCATTTCCATGGCATCCGTACTGAGATCGGAGCCCGTGTCTTTCGCGGCTGCCTCCATATCGGCATCCAGCTGAGGCGATCGCTGCCTCAGCGGCACTACCGTGGACTGCTCAAGCAAGGAGGCGAGGCGACGGCTCACTTTGGTGCCCGCTGCTATCGTCTCTGTGGTTGGCGCTTGATAGCCCACAATCGGGGTGCCATAAATCAGGCCCCACCGTTGCGGAAATTCAAGGGCCCACCGCCTCATCGCACCTACGAGACCAATGAATCGCTCACGCGGTTGCACACTCGGATCATCGTGCCGCGCCACAGCCCCATCTAGGGAGTCAAAAGCATCAACGATGAGGAGGGTTATAAGGCTTGCCCTATCCGGTACGTAGCGGTAAATACCAGAAGGAACGATTCCTAGCTCACGGGCTATGGCCCGTAGGTTTAGCGCCTCTACACCACCACTAGCTAGTTGTTGCCGCCCCAGCTCGATGATGCGGGTCATCGTCTGTTCTCGGGCGCGCTCTCGTGGGGTTTGTGCCATGAGCAAACTATAGCAACTCACAAAAGAGAGCACTGCTCTTGCTTTCAAGGACCCCGCCCTATATTTTTAGAGAGCACCAGTCACTAATATGAATAGGACTCCACATAATGAAATTCCTCATCACTGGCGCCGGACCCGTTGGCCGTGCGGTTGCCCGCGAACTCACCTCCCGGGGCCATGAATGCATCATCATGAGCCGCCATGGCTCAGTGCTCGACCTAGGCCCATACGTACAGCACATCATCGGCAATGCCACCCAAAAAGAGTCCTATCCCGTAGACATCGACGGCATTGTCCACTGCATCCACGCCGCTTATAACGCCGAGGCATGGCGCACGCTCCTAATCCCCGCTGAGGACACAGCCCTCCGCATCGCCGCCGAACGCGCCATCCCCATCGTCTTTCCAGAATCCATCTACGGATTCGATCCGAGCTATGAAACGTTTTCACCCGGTACCCCTTTAACCACATCCAGACAAGGAAAACCAGGCGTGCGCGCTGCGCTCATAAAGACTCGCCTCGCTTCACCTGCCCGCGCCGTATCCGTGGTGGCCGCAGATCTATTTGGCCCGGATTCTGGCCCGGGGTGCGTGTATCACCAACTGATCATCGGCAAGCGCATTCCCCTCGCACTCTTCAACGCGCATACCAAGCATTCGGTTACCTACCTTCCGGACTTTGGCCGCGCGCTAGCCGATGCCCTCCTTGACCCCACCAGCCCACCTATCATTTCCGTACCCTGCGCCCCTGCAATTACCCAAGCGGAGTTCGCATACCTCGCAGGCTGCCGGCACTCGCCCATAACGCTGCGTCCGTGGATGCTCAAGCTTGGCGGGCTCTTTAACTCCGATCTTCATGGACTGTTGGAGATGCGCTATCTGTGGGAGCGCCCCTCCATCTTGAGTGGTGCCGACGCCCAGTGGGAAGCTACCCCGATCGAGCAAGCGATCCGCGAAACCCTTCGAGCAGACAGTCCCGCTACCAGCACCAACAAGAAATAGATTTTCCGACTATCCCAATGGCTTTCTAACGTTCTACACTGGGGCACCATGAGTGATACGTCCACCGCCTCTAGTGCCACTATCAATACCCCATATGAGGATCTCCTCCGCCGCGTCCTCGAAGAAGGCACGGCCAAAGGCGATCGCACCGGCACCGGAACGCGCTCCATTTTCGGCGCGCAGCTGCGCTATAACCTGGCGGAATCCTTCCCGCTGCTGACCACGAAGAAGGTCTACTTTCACGGGGTCATCGGCGAGCTGCTGTGGTTCCTGCGCGGCGATTCCAATGTGAAATTCCTGCAGGATAATAACGTGCGCATTTGGAACGAGTGGGCCGATGAGAATGGCGATTTGGGCCCGGTCTACGGCGTCCAATGGCGCTCCTGGCCCACCCCGGATGGGAGCCACATCGACCAGATCCAGCAGGCACTGGATACCCTGAAGAACAACCCGGACTCGCGCCGCAACCTGGTCTCCGCGTGGAATGTATCTGAGCTCGACCAGATGGCGCTTATGCCCTGCCACCTGCTCTTCCAGCTCTACGTGGCCAATGACACGCTGTCGCTGCAGGTCTACCAGCGCTCGGCGGATATGTTCTTGGGCGTGCCCTTTAATATCGCCTCCTATGCGGCGCTGACCCACATGTTTGCCCAGCAGGCCGGCCTCAAGGTGGGCGATCTCATCTGGACCGGCGGCGATTGCCACATCTACAACAACCACGTGGAGCAAGTCCAAGAGCAGCTTTCCCGCGAGCCGCGCGAATACCCGCAGCTCAAACTCAACAAGGCGAAGGACCTCTTCTCCTATGACTTCGCCGATTTTGAGGTGCAGGGCTACGACCCGCACCCGGCCATCAAGGCGCAGGTGTCGGTCTAATGCTCGGCGCGATCTGGGCGCAGTCCCTGGACGGCATCATCGGCGATGGCGCGCAGATGCCCTGGCATGTGCCGGAAGATCTCAAGCACTTCAAGGACGTCACCATGGGCGCGCCTGTCATCATGGGCCGCAAGACCTGGGAGTCCCTCAACCCCAAGTTCCGCCCCCTACCCGGCCGGGACAATTACGTGCTCTCCTCGCGCGCGCCCGGCACGTGGTCAACTGGTGCTACGGTGGGCAGAACGATGCCCGCGCTTGCCGATGCCTGGGTCATCGGCGGTGGCCAAATCTACACCGCCGCCTTGGACCAGGTGGACCGCATCGAGGTCACTCTCATGGGCGTAAACATCGGCGATATCTATGGCGATGACGCCGTCTTTGCCCCGGATATCCCTGATACGTTCGGCTTGGCCTACAGCACGGACTGGCTCACCTCTGACACGGGACACTTAGAGCTTCCCGAGCAGCCGGCCAGCGAGCTACCCATGAAGTACCGCTTTTTAACTTACGATAGAAAGGACGCAGCCTAATGACTGTACAAGCACCCGAAACCAACGCCGATGTCACCATCTTCTACGCCGACTGGTGCCCATTTTGCGCCAAGCTCATTAAGAACTTGGACCGCACCGAAACCCCATACGAGCTCGTGGACGTAGAGGGCGATAACACCGACGACATCAATGAGTGGATCAAGTCCGTCAACGACGGCAACCGCATCATCCCCACCGTCTTGTACTCCGACGGCACCCACGAGACCAACCCGCCCGCATCCTCCGTGCGCAACAAGCAGGAAGAGCTGGCAGGCGCCTAAACCTCATAGCTAAGGCTGCTCGCCCGACCCGGGCTATTCGCCCACCCCATACAAACGGCCGCGCACGCAGCCTTTTGGGGCGCACTCGCGCCCTACTGCTATGATGATCCGAGTTGCATAAGCAACATCCCCGCCCCAGTAGCTCAGGGGATAGAGCACGGCTCTCCTAAAGCCGGTGTCGGAAGTTCGAATCTTCTCTGGGGCACTAATTTGTACCCCTCTGAACTGCATCTGAGGGGTAAACTTTTCCACGCTTCTGCTTATTGACCCCAAGCACCAAAACTCTAAGGCGTCGAATTTGGTTTTGATACGGTTTAGTCATGAGTCAGACGCGTCCGCAGAACATTGGCATCGTACTTTTTGACGGGTTCGAGTTACTCGATGTTTTTGGCCCCGCAGAAGTACTCGCAAATACACCAGGCCTTGAAGTCAACTATCTGTCAAAACATGACAGCCCGGTAAGCAGCGCTCAAGGCGTACGAATAGTTCCAACAATGCGTTTTGAATCCTTCTCTGGAGATACTCTGCTTGTGCCAGGAGGACGCGGTACACGCTCACTTGTTCAAGATCCAGAGTTCCTCCGCCAGCTAGCTGCCCTTGCAAGCTCGGCAGACATCATCACCTCAGTTTGTACTGGGTCGGCGCTACTCGCCGCCGCGGGCTTATTAGAAAACCACAGCGCTACCACCAATAAAAGCGCGTTCGACTGGGCTAGAACGCACGGCCAGAAAATTGAATGGAAAAAGCAAGCTCGATGGGTCCACGACGGCAATCTCTGGACATCATCCGGTGTGGCGGCAGGAATTGATATGGCGGTGGCCTTCATTACTCACTTCTTCGGTGAAGAAACAGCACTCTCAGTGACCAACCATATTGAGCTCATCGTCAACAGCAATCCCGATAACGATCCGTTTGCTGTCTGATTTCATTCGGTCCAAGCATGCAGAGGCGGTACACCTTAGTTCCCTCATATCAACAAATAGTTATTTTATGATCCCTAAAACCGTTTATCTGCATTCGCCCCCATTAAGGGTAAATCTTCAGATCAAACTAGAAATACCTTATAAACAATATTATATGTTTTAGGTAAGCCTTACTTTCCCTACTGTTTATGAATCGAGGTTTACCATGACCCAACAGTCCTCTACGCCCGCACGGAATACAAGCTCATCCACTGGGTCGACGGCACGTTTAAACACCAGAGATCTCATCAACGCTGGCATCTTTGCTGCACTTTACTTTGTAATCACCTTTGTAACCGGGATGGTCGGATTCGCAGGACCACAATTCATGTTCATTGGCTGGTTCATCGCGGCAATCGCAAATGGAATCGTGCTAGTGCTTTATGCCGCCCGCACGCCCAAAATGGGCGCTTTCACCCTCGTCGGTGGTATTAACGGACTAGCATTCATGCTCACCGGGCACTACTTCTGGACCTTGCTGGGAAGCATAATTCTTGGGTTTATCGCGGATTTGATTATCACAAAAAGCCACCTCGGGATTGCCAAGTCCTTCCCTATTGCCTATGGCGTCTTCTGTGCCTGGGTTTCTTTGCCTTTTATCCCGCTAATCCTGGATACGGACTCATACTACGTCGATATCGCAGACCAAATGGGCCAAGAATACGCCGATGCTATGTCGGATATCTTCCAGCCATGGACCATTGGAGTACTGGCCATTTGTGCGCTCATCGTCGGCTTTATCGGAGGAAAGGTCGGAGTTCGCGTCAGCCGCAAACACTTTGAAAGCGCTGGCCTCCTGTGAGCCTGCGAAAACAAGGCGTGCTTCGTCGACCTTCGATCGATCCACGGACCGTGCTGCTTTCTGTTCTAGTAATCAATGCGGTAGCTCTCAGCCACGGCCACCTACCGACGCTGCTGATTTCTATCGCCTTCAGCTCCATCGCACTAGCTACAGTAAAGCCACACTATGGTCTTATTTGCCTGTGCGCTTTTGCATTATCCTATCTAGGGTATTGGGGCCTTTTACAGCTTCCTGGCTCCACATTTTTCGCTTTTTCGGCGGCAGTTTTTTCGTGGCTAAGCCGTTTTGTCATCAGCATGTCCATCGGCGCATTCGGCTTGCTCACTCTCACACCATCCACGTTGACCTCAGCACTGCGGGACCTGCGTTTACCAGGCTGGGCCACCATTCCACCGGCGGTATTCCTGCGCGTTTTGCCGATCATCGTGGCAGAAGCCAAAGCCATCCGCGATGCCATGATCCTTCGTGGCCTCCAACCCGGAGTAAAAAGCTGGTTCACACAGCCCACACAATCGTCCGCGATGCTGATCATCCCCTTATTAGGCGCCGTCGTCCGCGCTGGTGATGAGCTCGCTGCCTCTGCTCTTGTCCGCGGATTGGGAGGACCCACACGCCCAACCACCACCGCTGATCTTTCCTTCAAGCTTGTCGATGCAACTGCAATAGCTGGGTTGGGCCTCGTTGTTGCCTCTGTCTGGCTTCCCACGGAGGTCCACTTATGAACGAACGCAGTGTCGCAACCAGTGTAAACGCCCATAACGTTTCTTTTACATATCCATTGGGCGCTCGGCCAGGCATTCAAGGTGTATCTGATGTGTCTTTTTCTGTCTCTCCAGGACAGTGCCTACTGATTACCGGTGATTCCGGATCGGGAAAGTCCACGGTACTCAAGTTGATCAACGGACTCATCCCCCATTTCAATCCAGGAGAGCTACTAGGTACCATCACTATTACAAAGGATGGCCAGGACTTTAACCCTGCGCAGGAACCGCTGTCCCGCGCCATCGAGTTCAGCGCCTCAGTATTCCAGAATCCACGGACGCAGTTTTTCACTGAAAGCGTCAATGCAGAATTAGCCTTCGGGCTAGAAAACCTTGGTGTGGATCCCACAGAAATTGAATCTAGGATTCAATCAGCGGTCGAGTTGCTAGGCATTAACGATCTTCGGGGCCGGCGATTCAAAGAATTATCCGGTGGACAGTTACAAACCGTGGCATGCGCATGCGCGCTTGTGTCCCCGGGCAGTCTCGTGCTTCTCGATGAACCCACGTCCAATCTCTCCATGGAAAGCATCGATATTCTTGCACGCGTGCTACACCGCTTGAAGGAATTAGGCACAACGATCATTATCGCTGATCACCGCCTCTTTTACTTAAAAGATATCGCTGACCAAGTTATTTACTTGACTCAGGGAAAAATAGCGCGCAGTTTCCACGCCCAAGAGTTTTATGCCTTAGACGAACCCGAACGCAAACAATTGGGGCTACGCAGCTTACACCACGTTCCACTCCCCGCGAGCGTGCCCGAACCACCCACGCCCGAAAACGCCGATCCCCAGCGGAGCGGACTCGAGTTAAGCGATATCCGTTTTTCTTATGGCACGCATGAGGTGCTCAACATTGACCACGCATTTTTCCCCAGCGGCGAAGTCACCGCCTTGATTGGGCCCAACGGTGTTGGCAAAACCACCCTCGCCAGGATCATTTGTGGTCTTGCTTCTCCCAAACGCGGCGGTAGTCTCCGTTTGAACAGCAAACGAGTAGGAGCAGCAGCTCGGAGGCGCAGCGCGTACATGGTGATGCAGGATGTTGGCCGCCAGCTATTCGCTGCCACCACCGAAGAAGAGGTCACGCTCGGACTGGCAAAGAAGAAGCGGGACCACATCGATGTCAACGAGATTCTCCATCGCCTCGATCTGGAAGAGATGGCCCAACGGCATCCGCAGTCTCTGTCCGGTGGGCAACGGCAACGCTTAGCCATAGCTTCAGCCCACGCCGAGCAAGCAGAGGTCTACATCTTCGATGAACCTACCTCTGGAGTGGGCTGGCGCCAACTGCAATCCATCTCTGCGCTGCTTCGATCTCTTGCAGCAAGCGGCGCAGTGGTCATCGTTATCACCCATGACCACGAATTCATCCAAGAATCAGTCACCAGAATCATCGATATGACTGACATCAACAAGAATTGAGAAAGAAATGTCTGAGGTAAAACAAAGTTCCACAGAATTAAGCGGAACCCACGCACCAGAATCACACGGTGCGTCACCGGAAGAAGAGGCTCGCGCAAAACAAAAAGCCGGCCAGGTCGCTCTAAAAAAGCTACTGGCCCCAGTGCAAACAACCATCTACTTCGCACAGTTTCTCGCGCTTATATCCTCGGTACTCGCCGTAGCACCCTACGTCGCGTTGGTGGCACTGGGAAATGCTCTAATCGACGGCAATACTGATGACGTCGCGTCCATTGTGAAATGGCTCCTTGCAGCATTTTTGGGCCAGCTATTCTTCTATTTCCTTGCCCTTACGATCACCCACTTCGCTGATGCAAAGCTGGTGGGGATCAACCGGCGCCGAATTATTACCGCTATTGCGAAAGCACCGCTGTCTTGGTTTAGCCAAACTAATTCCGGCAAAGTCCGCAAAGCAGTCGAGGACGATACGCTAACTCTGCACACCCTGACAGCCCATGCTCCTGTAGAGCAAGTTGCCGCAATCTTCACGCCTCTTGCGCTTCTAGTTTATGCCTTTATCTTGGATTGGCGCCTTGGCCTACTTTCTATTGCCACTGTGCCCATTTTCCTAGCAATCCAGGCGTATTCAATGAAAGATATGGGCACAAAAACTGCGGAAATGGACGATTATCTTGGAGAGGTTTCTGCCACTGCAGTGGAGTTCTCCGAAGGTATTTCCGTCGTCAAGGCTTTCGGCACCGTTGGCAAAGCCCACGCTCGGTACCGCGAAGCTGCTAAACAATTCGCTGACTTCTATTACGAGTGGGTACGTCCGCTTCTTCGCGTTAGCGCAATTTCAGAATCCGTGGTGGCGGTTCCCGTGCTCATCCTTATCAATGTAGGAGTCGGTTCTCTGCTAATAGCCGGGGACTATGTCACGGTTGCTGAAGTCATCGCCACAACGTTGATTGCACTGGTGATCCCAGGCACGATTCAAACCGTCGGCCGCATGATGTGGTCTTACCAGCTCGCTGGCAATGCGGCGTTGCGCCTCGATGAAGTCATGACAATTTCCCACGTGAATGAAGGCTCAAAGAGCCTCGATGCCAGTAGTCAAGACATGGAGGTGGAATTCCACAAGGTCAGCTTTAGCTACGCCCCAGACACACCAGTCCTCCAAGACTTTTCTGCGCAATTAAACGCAGGCACTGTCACGGCATTGATTGGCCCCTCCGGGTCTGGCAAATCCACAGCAGCAACGATGCTGGCGCGTTTCCAGGATCCAGATTCGGGCACAATCACTATCAACAACGTGGATATCCGTGATCTCACTTTCGACAGTTTGTACCGCACTGTGGCTTTTGTCTTACAAGATCCTCACTTACTGCGCATGAGTATTCGGGAAAACATTCGCCTTGCACGCCCAGAAGCTCGCGATGAAGAGATCTGGCAAGCAGCAGAGGCCGCGCACATAGCTGCTGATATTCGCGCTTTACCAGCTGGGCTCGACACCGTTGTTGGTGAGAACATCTCTTTATCCAGTGGACAACAGCAACGCATTTCTATTGCCCGGGCAATTATTACCAATGCCCCAATCTTGATCCTGGATGAAGCTACTGCGGCAACCGATCCTGACTGCGAAGCAGAAATTCAAGCGGCTCTGGCCACACTCGTAAGAGACAAGACCGTCTTGGTCATAGCCCACAAACCGGAGTCAATCC
This sequence comes from Corynebacterium sp. KPL2838, assembly GCF_040225455.1. NCBI lineage: Bacteria > Bacillati > Actinomycetota > Actinomycetes > Mycobacteriales > Corynebacteriaceae > Corynebacterium > Corynebacterium sp. KPL2838. Next base: position 70,521 of record NZ_JBEHFT010000009.1, read on the forward strand.
AAGGCGCAGACCAAATAATCCGCCTCAAGCCTGTGAAGGATAATTCTCATGTCTAATGCCACCACGCCTGCTAGTTCGCGGCTTCGTGATCCGTTACTTACTCGCAGTGTCAAAAAGCTGCAAAGTCCTGTAGGTCATAAGCTCAATAAAAGGCATGCTTGTCTATCGCTTATCGTTGGCGTGCTTGACGGCTTCGCCGTTCTCACGCTCGTGCCACTTACAAAGGCACTCGATGGGGATACGACGATCGCACCATGGATGTGGACGCTTTTGGCAATTGCGCTCGTAGCTTTTGCGCTACGATTTTTCGCAACCATGGCCTCTTACCACACGGCCTTGGATTTCATCCGAACCGCGCACACGACTGTGGGCGATAAATTGGCAACGCTACCGCTCGGCTGGTTCATACCGGCTAATACCGGCGGGCTATCTCGTCTCGTCTCAGATCGTTTTATGGTGGCGGCCGAGACTCTTGCACATACTCAAGGCATGGTGTACCGCGATGGTGCAGCACTTATGACCCTGTTGGTTGGAGCGTGTTTCTGGAATCCGCGGTTGGGATTGGTCTTTCTAATCATCGCACCATTGGCGCTCGTGGTGATGCAGTTGGCTGCATGGATTCGTGAGAAAGCATCGAACCGCGCACTCGGGCCGAGTAAAGAGCTCTCCCAGCGCATCGTAGAATTTGCTAACCGCCAGCCGGCCTTGCGCGCGGCGGGAAAATCACAAGGGTTTGCGCCGCTTGAGCAAGCACTAGAAATCGATCATAAAGCACGGATACGCGAGCTATGGGTATCCACATTAGCTTTGCTACTCAACGGCATAGTAGTGCAGATCTTCATCGTGGCTCTCATTATGGTCTCCGCGGATCTTGCCGTTGAAGGCGCCCTATCGCCACTAGAAACAATTGCGATCATCGGAATCAGCTTGAGGTTTACCCGCACGCTTGAGCAGCTGGGCTCTTGTTTCGTCGGTTTAGACGCAGGCCGTATCGCGCTCGCAGAAACCGAGCTCATCACCAATGCCCCTTCCCTGCCAGAACCCACTACTCCGCGTACAGGAGACGGTTCGGGCAGTGTTGAGCTGCGCAATGTCACGTTTGGGTACGGAGATAAGCCGGTATTGGTCGATGTCGCCTTCCACGCCCAACCGGGCACCGTTACCGCCATTGTCGGTCCTTCCGGCTCCGGAAAGACCACAATTGCGCGCCTTATTTCACGATTCTGGGATGTAGATTCCGGGGCGGTGATGGTTGACGGCGTAGATATCCGCGAGCTTGGAACCGAACAGCTAATGTCCAAACTATCCATGGTCTTTCAGGACGTCTATCTCTTCGATGATTCGCTGATTGCTAATATCCGCGTTGGTCGTCCCGATGCCTCCGATGAGGAAGTCTTCCGCGCAGCTGATCTTTCAGGCGTGACTGCTATTGCCAACCGCCTAGGGTGGCACACTCCTGTTGGTGAAGGCGGGCGGCTTCTGTCCGGCGGCGAGCGCCAGCGCGTATCTGTTGCTCGCGCGCTGCTCAAACAAGCGCCGATTGTCCTCTTTGATGAGGCTACCTCCGCGCTCGATGCAGAAAATGAGGCAAATATCCTTGCCGCAATGGACGAGCTACGGGAGAAGTCTACTTTTATCGTCATCGCCCATAAGCTGGATACAATTAAATCGGCTGATCAAATCGTAGTCTTGGATGAACACGGGCACGTCAGCCAGCTGGGCACGCATTCTGAGCTTTCCGATGTCCCCGGAATCTACCGTCACTTCTGGCAGCAACGCAAAGCAGCACGCGGGTGGAAAATCAGTTCGGGACGCGATTAACGCGGGCACCGAGATCGGCATTGCTTGCGGGGGCACCCTTCTCCCCCGCAGCAAGGCACACCCTAAGTGCACCAACAAAGCCCAGAGCGAGAGAATGCGTTAGCGGCCACGAGCAACCACTGCGCGGCGTTGGTCATGCCCTCGCTTAAGGCCTGCACCACTGCCCCAGGCGCACGGTGCTTTGCGTTGCGGAGGCGAACCCCAGGCCCAAGCCGTACAGGGTCAGCGGTGCGGCGATGATCCAACCATTCGTATCCGGCCCCATAAGCGGGACGAGGATAAGAACGCCGACGGTTTCCAAGCCGAGCCCGATGAGCACGGTGCCAGGCGCCCCCGTACCGTGCCGCGACGTGGGGGCTGCTGCACCGGAGAGAATGCACCGATTGCCATGGCTGACAGCGCGAAGCCCACGGCCGAAACCGCGAGCGCCACCGGCACCGGTGAGATGGGCGCGTTTTCTGACCACGTCCAGCCAAAGAAACTGAACGAGGATTGGGGTTCCCACCAGCCTAGGTCGGGCCTCGATAATCGCGAATACCAGGACACCCATTCCGTCAGTGCACCACCGGCGAGCAGTCCGAGCGCTGCAGCCCCAGAAATCACCGCGCCCCACACACCAAAGGCTGCGGCGCGGTACTTGCCACGGAATACGGCATTAACCGTAGAGAGCGTGGACGGCATGATGAATGCGGCGCCGATAGCTTGCACGGCTCGCGCGGAGGTCAAAGGCGGCGGTGGTAGAAAACCCGCCAATACGCTGCCTTCCACAAATATTGTCAGGCCGGTGAGGAAGGCGCGCTTGCGTCCCCAGGTACCCGCAATCTTGCCCGTCGCAGCAGCAGCGCAGCTAATAGCACCGCATAGAGGCTGTTGACCCACTGCGCCTGCGTCGGGTTAAGCTGCTGGTCAGTGATGACCGAGGGCAATGCCACGCCGACGATAGTGCCATCTAGAACAATGATGCCCAACCCGACGGAAAGAACCGCCAAGCTTATCCAATCGCGGCGAGTAGGCGCCGTGACGTTTTATTGTGCGCTGTGCTCGCTCATAGTTAGGCGTTCACCGAAGCTTTGGTGCTACCCTCATCTGGTTCCTTGATGGCCCGGCCCAAATTCACGAGAAAGACCGTCAGCCCCACAGTGATGAAGATGTGGCCCAGACCAGCGATGCCCGAAATCATCTCATTGGATTCCTTGCCCAGCACCGTCAGTATGCCGTGCGAAATTTGCATGCCGACGGTGAGCACAACGCCCACGTTGTACAGCCAGAAAAATGAGTTGAATAGCTGGCGGTGCCGCGACAGCGCGAAGACCTTTTCCAGCGCCAAGAAGATGAGGAATAGCATGAAGCCCAATGCCAGCAAGTGGGTGTGGGCCACGCTTAGCTGCGTATATTCGCCTTCCGGGAAATCTTGTAGCTTCGTAAACTCCCGATAAAACAAGCCGGCGACCAAGCCCAAGACGAGGTAGAAAATCGCTGCCCTGTACAAAGCCTTCATGTCATTACTCCTTCCCAGTCATCACCATGACTGGATAGCCGAGGGGATCAAGTTCTCTAAATACATATCTTGCCCCGACTTCTCTGGCTTTGAATCGCAGAGGCGGTTGAACCTTCAATCAACCAGTAGGTTGATTGAAGGCGCTTAACGTCGTGTCCTCTGCATTCCCGCAAGGAATATGGCCCCCAAAACTAGCGCTTCTAGCGCTCGGCGTTTAAATTTTTCTTTTCAAATACAGGACCGGAACGGGCCAGCGCAAGGATCACTAGTACGGTTCCGATGCCCACTAAAAGCAATGGAACCACAGCATTACCGGACTGCTGCCCAGCATCGGCAGCATCAATTCCGGTGCTAATTAAAATAGGCGCTGCGATGACCAAAACCACGCCGACGAATCCGGTAGCCAACGACAACTGCAATTTCTGATTCAACGCTCATCCTCATTCTTTCGACGCCGCCCGGAAGCATAATCCGCCAAGGATAGAACGACTCCTATGAGCAAAATTGCGACCACTAGAATCAGTGCCCAGTGATGGTCATTAAACAGAACCCCGAGCACGATGGCGATCAAAGCAGAGACGCAGAATGGCCGGAAATGCTTCCACAAGCTTCTCATAGTTCTCAAGCTACCATCGCCGCCATTCAAAATGCATGTGCAGGCTCAGGCTAAGGGGCTGGTATCTCCTCTCAAAAGTTCGCTATTCGCTTCACCCAAGGCATTACTTATATCTCCTTGAATGGACCTGACCCCCATTTGGTGGACACCTGATATCCAACGGGCCTGACCCCTGTTTGGCGGACACCCGATATCCAGCCCAACCGGGTTGGAAAAATAGTAATCTACCGCCCTGTCCGGGTATTCCGAACAGGGGTCCAGTCCTACATCCACCCACTGGAGTACTTCCCAAAGGAAGAGCCGTTTCAGGAGCCTGAAAACAAAGACTAGTTTTGGTATAATAACCAATTTGGGCTCTTGTGCTGGAAGGAACCAGGAAAACTGGTCCTTGGTCAGCACAGTTTTTGAGCTAATCCGAAGTTAAGTTACGGTTGTAACTGTTAATTTTGCAGGTGAGCGAGTGTTCTATACCACACTCACCCATACCATACGCCCAACAGAAAGGTATTCAGATTATTACCACTATTCTTGCTGGACTATTGGCTGCAAGCACTGGCTTAATCGGCCACAGCACTCCAATCGAAAAAGCTTCCCCTATAGCCCAGCATCAAGACCATGCGGCGGCGGCCACCCCCGACCGCGATACCTCCGACGTGCAAGCGCTAATCGATGATGCCGAAGAACAAGCTGGCTACAAATTCATGACTATCCGCTATGATGGAAAATTCGCGCATATCGCTTTAGATCCCGAAAAATACAACCCCGACAGCGATAACGCGACATTTAAAGCAGCGACCCGGCTGCTCACCAAGAAGGGTTATAAGGTCACTGCAGTTCTCTAAACTGTTCACCTCCACTGCCCTGGCCCCCAGTTTGCTCGCCAAACGGGCCGTTACGACCCTGTTCACGCAGCTGCGCGATGGTCGAACCTAAAGATTGACGGGTTGCTTTGACAATGCCGTTGGGGGTTAAGTAGCAAAAAGGGGATGAGGACATTTTTAGGAGTATTCACAGTAGCAGCTTGCGTCAGCGTTGATTGATGCTTAATCCGCCGTTGATGCCAGGACCGGTGATTACGGCGTCCTTAAGCGCGTAAGGCAGCGTGAGAACTAGCGCAACCGACAACACCAAACCAGACACCGCTGTATCCTGCGAGGAACTAACCTGGCGCACGATGCTCTACATTACGGAGGCTTGCCCGGAGTCATCGACGGGAATAACCCCAAAGCACCGTGCCGATCAGCTGCACCGAGGCAAAACCAAGGCCTGGAACGCCAAGGAACAGCGGTGCGCCAAGGGGCCAACGGGACCTACCCCGGGTAGTGGAACTGTTGGGGTTAGGCCCATCCTCTCGTACCGCCACACGATCCGCACAGATCGGGTGTCCACTAAACGAGGGTAACCTCACACAAGGCCTGGCCCCGGAAAGTTGACACTGAGGTTACCCTCGTTTAGTGGACACCCTATTAGTACGGATCTTGTGTCCGTAGGAGAGGATGTTCATTGTGAGTTCGTCAAGGAAGAAGTACACCCCGGAGTACCGGCAGGAGGCCGCCAGACTGGTCATCGAGTCTGGGCGCCCAATCGCTCATGTGGCTAAGGAAATTAGCGTATCAGCCACAATTTTAGGCAGGTGGGTCAAACTCGAGCGGGAACGCCAAGGCTCGGTAGATGGCCGCAGTGATGCCGATATACGAGCCGAAAATGCACGTTTACGTCGTGAGCTAGCTGAGGCCAAGATGGATAATGAGTTCTTGTCAAAAGCCACCGCCTTCTTCGCTGCGAAGCAACGCGATCGGAAAAATTTGAGCTAATGCAGCCAGAGCAAGGCGAACTACAGCATAAAAAGAATGAGCAGGTTATTAGAGGTTTCCCGTTCTGGCTACTATAAATGGCAAAAGGCTCAAGCAGTACGGCTTCGCGGCGAAAATCAGCGTCAGAGATTCTTAGACCGATTGGATGTTCTCATCCATGAGATCTGGGAGGAGTCCGACGAAGTCTATGGTGCTCCTCGTATTACTGCAGAACTGGCGGAGAAGGGCATCATGGTCAATCGTAAAACCGTGGCCAAACGCATGCGGGTGATGGGTATTGAGGGCATCTCGCCCAGGGCGTTTGTTCCCGTAACGACGATTCAATCCAAGCGGAGGTCCACGCTTCCAGACCTGGTGAAACGCCTATTTGATCAAGGGCAGCTTAATCGAGTGTGGATGTCGGATATTACCTATCTACGCACGAGTGAGGGCTGGCTGTACCTATGCGTTATCCGCGATGGACACTCCCGCCGAGTCCTCGGCTGGTCCATGGATAGTGTGCAGGATTCTTACCTGGTTGAACGTGCACTGCGCATGGCTTACACCCTGCGTGGTGACGTACCCGACGGCGTGGTCTTCCACGCAGATCGTGGCACTCAGTTCACGAGTGAACAATTGTGGAATGTTTGCCAGCAACTAGGTATTGCTCAATCGGTCGGCCGTACTGGTGTCTGCTTTGACAATGCGATGGCCGAGTCGTTCTGGTCGACATTGAAGACCGAATTCTATGACCGGAGGAAATGGCGAACCCGCAACGAAGCCGGGAAGGCGGTGGCCCGCTGGATTGAGATTGTCTACAACCGGCGCCGTCGCCACTCAGCCATCGGGATGGTAAGCCCCGTCGATTTCGAAGCCCAGCTCGCTGATCAAAATGGTAATAAGAAAGCCGCTGCTTAACCCCTAAGCAGCTTAACTACGTGTCCACGATTTGCGGGCAACCCCAACACATCGGGGTCGGGCTCTCGGATTTTTCCTCACGTTGAACTTAAAATAAACTGGTTTGCCACGACTCTTCTACTTCTATAAGCAAGCAGATCCACCGCGCATTTGAGGTCTAAATAGCCTTCTCCCCACGCTCACCGGTGCGGACGCGGATGACGTCTTCGACGGGCGCTATCCAAATCTTGCCGTCGCCGATTTCGCCGGTGCAGGCGGCGTCCACGATGGCATCGACAATCGCTTCGGCGTCATCGTCTGCCACGATGAGCTCGATTTTGGCTTTGGGGACAAAGGAGGTGGCGAATTGGGCGCCGCGGTAGATTTCCTTGTTACCGCGTTGCTGGCCAAAGCCTTCGATTTCGGTCACCGTCATGCCCGGCGAGCCGAGTTTTTGTAGTGCTTGCTGGATATCATCAAGCGTAAAGGGCTTGACCACGGCTGTTACGAGTTTCATTATTGCTCCTAGGTATCGCTGGGCGTTTTAGTTGCGGCTGGTGGTACCGCGCATGGCACGGCCGCCAATGTCGTAGCCGGTCTCACGGTGACCACCAAAGTCAATGCCGTCGGTTTCGATCTGGTCGGTCACGCGCCAGCCGATGGTCGCCTTCAAAATCACCGCAATGATGGCGGTAATGACTGCGGCGAAGACCACGGCGATAGCGGCGATGAGAATCTGTACGATGAGCAGCTTCCAACCTTCGGCGCCGCCGCCGGTGAAGATGCCGCGGTCATTGGCAAAGAAGGCAACTGCCACGGTGCCCCACAGGCCGGCGACCAGGTGCACGCCCACGACGTCGAGGGAGTCATCGAAGCCGAAGCGGAACTTCAGGCCCACGCCCAAACAACCCAGCATGCCGCCGAGGGCACCCATGATGAGCGAGGTCACTGGGTTCAGATCGCCCGCGGCCGGGGTAATGGTGACAAGTCCTGCGACCACACCGGAGGCTGCGCCTAAGGAAGTACAGTAGTTATCGCGCAGCTTTTCCACGAGCAACCAGCCCAGGATTGCGGCGGCCGTTGCGGCGGTGGTGTTGACCCAGGCCAGGCCGGCGAGTCCATCGGCAGCGAAGGCGGAACCGCCGTTGAAGCCGAACCAACCAAACCACAGCAGGCCGGCGCCGAGCATGACCATGGGCAGGTTGTGGGGGCGCTGCACGCTCTTCGGGAAGCCCTGGCGCTTGCCCACGACAATCGCTAGGACGAGTGCGGCCGTACCGGCAGAAATGTGGACGACGGTACCACCGGCAAAGTCAATGGGTGCGACGAGCGCTTCCCCGCCTTCGCTGCCGAAGATCCAGCTAGTGACGCTGCTTTCACCCTCGCCGAGAATGCCTCCGCCCCAGACCATGTGGGCCAGCGGGAAGTAGACAAAGGTTGCCCATAGGCCACTGAAAAGCATCCAGGTACCGAACTTCACACGGCCGGCGAGTGCACCGGAGATAATCGCGGTGGAAATAACGGCGAAGGTGAGCTGGAAGCCGATATCGATGATATTGGCGTAGCCTTCCGCACCTTCGAGGTATTCACCATTGGCATCAAAGATGGAGTCCTTGAGCCCGAAGAACTCGAAGGGGTTGGCAACGATGCCGCCCCAGGACTCCGTGCCGTAGCTCATTGACCAGCCCCAGAGGATGTAAATGATGCTGACTACCGCTAGTGAGCCGAATGACATCAACATCATGTTGAGCACGCCGCGGCGCTCTGTCATGCCTCCGTAAAAAAGTGCCAGGGCTGGGGTCATGAGCAGCACGAGAGCCGCGCTCATGAGCATCCAGCTCGCATTGCCTGCGATCACCGAATCCATTGTTTCTCCTTGTAGGGTTCCTTCATTGCGTTTTATAACGGTAGTACTACAGGTATATAAATATCTATCGGACTATAGGT